>PLWX01000136.1 GCA_003151155.1 Acidobacteriaceae bacterium | reverse complement strand
GGGCCAAGATTAGTTGCCAAACGCAATTGGTAGGACCGAATTGGCCGCTCATGAATTTAGGGCAACACAGACGGAGGAAAAGCTGAGGCTCGACAACGTCAAGAATGAATCCGTGGCAATCAAAACCCACGAGATTGTGGGTCGCAAGGTACGTCAGGCAATAAAAGATATTGGGGGTACGATGCCCGAAAAACTACCAGCAGAGCCTTCCATAAAGAAACTCGTACAGAAGCGTGATCGAGAGCGAAAGAAAGCTCTAACAGCAAAGTCCGGGGAGTAAATCGTGAAAAGGAAGAGTGAATCAACGATCCCGCTGCAAGTTCCCCGCGACGAATTCAATCGCATCTTGGGGAATTTGGCGAACTCCAAACCGATAGCACGGAAGGATGCGCGAACGGGCGAGAAGAAAAAGGCGGGAACGATAATCCCACCTACTCAGCCACCGGAGCGATGAGCTGCTTATAGGGCATGGTTTCGGTTTTTAGCAACCGTTCCAAGATGCCCTCGAACTTCGCATTTATATTCCGCACGTTGAAGCGATATTCAAACTCGCTCAGATAGCGATGAAGGTGCTTTATGCTCACGCGATGGAATGAGCCTATCAAACCACGCTTGAGCAGCGAGAACGCGGATTCAATCGTGTTGGTATGCGTGTGTCCATCGGCAGCAACGTACTCGATTTGATGGTTTACAGTCTTGTGATTCTTCTTGAAAGTCTCATCTAGCGCGAACTCGTACACCGTGGCCTGATCGGTCATGATCTTCGCATCTGGCGAAAGGTGGCGATCCACGATGGCCTTGACCACGGCCTTACGAGCGTTCGGCGTGTGGAAGAAACGGACGCGGCCACCACGCTCACGCATCCCGATTACCATGTCGAACTGCTCAGCGCGTATCTTGCGAGCAACGCCACGGCGCTTGGTTTTGCCGCCGATGTAGGTTTCATCCATCTCGACAATGCCGTTCATCTTGGTCGGATGCTCTTCTGCCATCGCTTTACGGATGCGGTGAACCATGTACCACGCGGTACGGTAAGAGCCGATTGCTAAGTGCTGCTGTACCTGCTTTGCGCTCATACCCTTCTTCGCGTCCATCACGATGGTGATTGCCAGGAACCAAGTGCGGAGCGGGATGTGCGAGCCGTGGAAGATCGTGCCGACTGTCGGGGAGAAGCGATGCTTGCAGGTAGGCTCAGAGCAAGCGTAAGTGAACGGACGCTTGTTATCGCCTTCGGTCTTGCGGGTGATCTTGGTCACCTTGTCATTACCGCAAACGGGGCAACGAACGCCAGCGGGCCAGCGGCTATTCGCTAGGAACTCTAAGCACTGCTCCTCGGTTTGGAACTCGCTGGCGACCTGTATCAAGTTCATGGCTTCACTTCGCTAATCGTCCGACGATATAGTGAATCAGGAGCCATGCTCCATAACCCGCCGCTACCAGCAGAGCGTAAGCGATGGCGACGAGAACGAAACGTGGTTTCCGCGATTCCATGAACAGAATGTACGCTCAAATTGTATGTGTGTCAAGTGCATAATCATCCTTAGAGTGCCTGTTTCGCGCAAAATATTAAAAACAAGCTATTTAAATCGTAAAATATTGAAAAATATAGGGTTATCGGTCGGATTAGCGGCGATCCAATTCTCGTTTACACCCGGTAGTTCAGTTTTCAAAGATCTGCCACTGCTTGTTGGAATCTCCCACTTGCGCAGAGTATCGACTGGAGGCGCAAGCGTCTGTGAGGGGAGTTACTGGACGGCGTGGGCTGGATCACGGTTATTGGTGATGAAGAGGATGTTGGAGATTCCGGTTACCCGCGCAGGGTCGACGATCGCGCAAAGTTTGAAGTCTTGTCCAGAGTTCGCGATTACTCATCGTGGGTACAGAGGTTCCCAATCACTCCCCTGTTGGCGCATTCATGCAAGTTTTACGCATTGGGAAATCAGTAACTTACAGGTAAATATCTGGAAATTTACCTGCATTGCAGCTTAGTTGCCGGGATTGGTCCTTTTTCGGCATCTAACAAATTCAGCAAGTCTTGTTGGCCCCGCCGACAATCCCAGAAGATAGAACTGTCCCAGGAGCTCGAATGGCTGAAAGTGCAATGGACCAGGTTGTCGCGAACTTGCGTGAGAATGCGGCGCGTTACTACCCTACGCATTCCGAATTGCGCAATGTTCGCGTGATCGGCCACACACCGAAGAGCGATCATTACATTTACGACATCGTGATTGATTTCGCAGATGGCAACGAACGGGTCGCCGCGAAAGTCTACCGGCCGAGCAAGAACAACGCCCAGGCACGCGATCACGCCACTCACGAGTTGAACAATCTGCGTTTTGCGTTTGACGTCGCTGAAGAGAAGAACCTCGGAGGCATACCGCGACCACTGGGCGATTTCAGCCAGTCAGGGGTTGTGGTGGCCGAAAAACTGAACGGGTTGCCGCTGCAATCGATCGTAATGAAAGCTGCGTTGCTGCCGGGTTACTCGGATCACGGGTTACTCACGGTGGCGGCGCGTTACGCGGGAGAGTGGCTGAAGCAATTCCACAAGGCAACGGTTGAACCCGCCATGCCGTTCGATGGAGCGGCGATGCAGGCGGAACTCGAGAGCCTTTGCACGAACTGTAAGGGAGAAGGTCTCGACGACCAATCGATCGAGATGATCCTCACCGGCACGCGCAGCATTCTCGGCAAGGGGAAGAAGTCTTTGCCGGCTTCTGCGGTGTTGAACGACTACGCTCCACTAAATGTTCTGTTCAGCGAACAAGGTATCGGATTTGCGGAGTATGGAAAGCTCGAACGCAAGGGCTATTCCTACCTGGACGTGGCGTACTTCATGGCGTGCATTGAAGCGCTGGAGAAGTATCCATTTTGCGATCGAGACCTGATCGGCGAAGTGCAGGCAGCGTTCCTGGATGCTTATGGCGCGAGTGCCGCAGACGAACAGCTATTACGAGTGTTCAAGATGAAGGCCCTGCTGTCGATGTTTGCTGCCGGACGGAAGGTACGCGATAGCGCGCTGCGTAAACGCGTGATGTGGGCAACGGTGATGAAACGCTTCATCCACCAGGCGGCGCAACGTTCGATGGCGCCGGCTGCGTAGATAGATCGAAAAGAAAAAGGGCGGCCGCGGCCGCCCTAATTTCTTGCCCGAGGCTCCTATTTAGGGGGTTGTTGTTGCGGGGTCTGTGGCTGGGTCGTGCCGGGTTCAGCTTGACCGTCCTGCCCTTTCTTTACATCCTGCCCGTCGTAGGTAATTTTCACTGCCGCACCGAATCGCTTGTAGTTGGTGTACTTCACGATTTGTCGAGTGTGAACATCTCCCCCGCTGAAGTGCAAGTCGTCGTCAGCCTTGGTGTAGCTCGGAAACCAATAAAGCCCGTCCACCTGCTGGCGCCAGGTCGTGAACTTGGGGAAAAGATTCTCGCCGTTCTTACCCTTCTTAATGTCAGGAACGGCTTTGCCGAAAGTTTTCACGATCTGAAGGTCGTGATCATCGACCCAGACGCGGCCTTCGAAGTAGCGCTTTCCTTTTTCAATTTGCCTGGGGGAGATATCGAAGACGTAGGTGTTGAGTTCGTCTTCTTTTTGCTGGCCAACATACTTAACGTTGTACTCGCCGACCTCATCGCTGGTAAGCACGAAGGGCATGAGCTTGCGGATGTCCTGCATGTCTTCAGGGGTCATCTGAATGCGCTCCAGAGAAGATTGCGGCGCGAAGACCACCTGCTCAATGCGTTTGCCGGTGTTATCGAAGAGGACGTCGAAGACCTCTTTATATTCGCCATCCACGGTGTCGCCATCCACGGTGGCGACGGTGACCGATTGCCGCCAGGTGTACTTTTCGCGCGCGGACTTGAACTCTTTCTCCTTGGCGGCGAACCTCTGTACGATTTGCTCGACGGTAATGCCGGTGGGTTGGGCGGTATTCAGTTCGCCCTCTCCGCGATCATCGGCGCATAGAGAACCCGGCAGCAGGCAGAGCAGAATCACCACGAGGGAGAGGAAGCGGGCGGAGGCGAATTGGAGAAGCATAGGTATTCCTTATCTTAGACGTTGCTGCGTCCTGCGTGTCACTAGGCGAAAGTGGGTTTCTCCTAAGTAGTACGCCTAAGAAACGCGGTTTACGATTGCGGGCGCAGCGGATTTCCAGCAGAATACAACTTTCCAGGTACCCTCAAATTATGCAGGAATTTTTCCGCCACCTGCCGCCGCCGCTGGTCATCGGGACGCTCGTCGGGATCTTTTTCAGTATTTACCGCCACAATCGTACTTCGCGGGTGCGCTTCTGGATTGTTGCGTGGTCGCTGATTCTGCTGCACTTCCTGGTGCCGATCATCGAGCTGCATCCTAACCGCTTCAACTGGCTGATCGATGATCTCGATAGCACGACGCTGCAGCTGGCGGGAGTGGGTTTTATCTTTTCGCTGGCGCCGCTTCGATTGACCGAGTTCGCCCGGTGGGTTTGTTTTGTCGGGATTTCGCTGCCCGTGGCGATGTTCTCGATCCTTTCGACGATTGAGAGCCAGCACAAACTGCTGGAAGTGTTTTGTATTGTGCTCGCAACGTTCGGCGGAGTTGGTGTCTATCACTACTTCTGCATCAACCGGGATATCTACGACAACCTGATCGAAGGGGCGCTGCTTGTAGTTGGTGGCGCTTCTCTGTACCAGCTGTACTCGGGGAATTCGCAAGCTCCGTACTATGCGCTGATGATGGCGAGCTATGCTTTGGCCGCGATCTTCGTGGTTCGCCATTACTGGCGCTACTCGCCGGGAGTACTCGTATCGTCTGGCGGATTGCTTGCATGGTCAGGGGTGTGGGCGTGCGCCGCTTATTTTCCAGCGTTCATGGCGCGGGTGGGGGACGCGGGGACGGAGTTGTGGAACGTACCGAAGTTCGTCGTATCGTTCGGCATGATCCTGATCCTGCTGGAGGACGAGTCGATCGCAGCGCAATCGGCGCGTGATCGCGAACATTCCCTGAACCGGCAAGTAGAACGCTTCGCCGAAATCACTTC
Organism: Acidobacteriaceae bacterium; assembly: GCA_003151155.1. Classification (GTDB taxonomy): domain Bacteria; phylum Acidobacteriota; class Terriglobia; order Terriglobales; family Acidobacteriaceae; genus Korobacter. The sequence goes on along the minus strand of PLWX01000136.1, from coordinate 21,185 downwards.
GCAATTGCTCGGGGCTGTGGATGTGCCGCCGTTCTGCGAAAAGATTGCGAACGTGATCACGGAAGAAGGGAACTTCCATCGGGTGGTAGTGCTGCTGGCCGACGATACTCACTACTTGCACATTGCCGGGCATTCCGGAGTTTCCCCGGATGCGTTGGCGCATGTGCAGTCGGTGGCCGCAAAGATGAACGTGGAAGAGATCACACGGCTTTGCCACGCGACGACGAAGGTCGGAAAGAATTCGTACCGTGTTCCGCCCGACAAGGTCGCGAGTGGAAGGTTCATGCCGAGCGAGCGAGGCTACCCCGAGCATGCCAACTGGCGCCGCGGCGATGAATTGCTCGTGCCGTTACAGTCGCATCGCGGGCTGAGCGTCGGCTGCTTTTTCCTCGACGATCCCAAGGATGTGGAGCGCATTACAGCAGAGGAACTGATCAAGATCGAACTGCTGGCCGGCGACCTCGCCGTCGCTATCGATCGTTCGACGATGCAGCGGCAACTTGTATTGCGCGAAAAACTGGTAGGCGTCGGGCAATCGGTGGCCGGCGTCGCGCATGAGCTTAACAATCCCCTGACCGCAGTTCTTGGCTATACGGAACTGATGGGCGATTACAATCTGCAGCCGGAAGTGGCTCGTGACCTGACGATTGTGCGTCGCGAAGCGAATCGGATGAAGCGCATCATCGAAAACCTGTTGCGCTTCTCGCGGCAGAGCCGTACGGAAACCACGCGCACCGATTTCAACGCCGTCCTGACTGACGTGCTCACGCTGCGTGAGTATGACCTGAATGGCAAGGGCATCAAACTGGAGACCACGGTTCCCAGCTATTTGCCGGAGATTGCGATCGACCAGAGTCAACTGAAGATCGTTCTCTCAAACCTGATCGGCAATGCCATCGATGCTGTGCAGGAGAATACTTCGAAGTTTATCTCGGTGGAGGCGCGCGAACTCGGCAACAAACTGCTGATCAGCATTACCGACAGCGGTCCAGGAATCTCCGACCTCAATCGAATCTTCGATCCGTTTTTTACGACGAAGTCGCCGGGACGCGGGATGGGGCTGGGTTTGAGCATTTGTTACGGCATCATGCGGCAGCATGGAGGAGAGATCTACGCCGCTAACGTTCACCCCACGGGAGCCTGCGTCTCAATTGAGGTTCCGATGGCGACGGCAATGCATCCTAAGCAGGCGGAGATCCTGAGCTAGTCGCGAGTTGCGCACTAAAGTGTGGTATCGCGTTGCATCACAGGGGTTTGTGATAGACGTCACAGATGCTTGGGTAGTCTGTGGCGATACTGAGTTGGTCGCCGGAGGCGGCGCACTGTGATTCAGCCGATTCGTATGCCCAACCAAGCCTTTGTCTCGCCCCCTGAATTAGTAGAAGAACTCAAGCCTTTGGGTAACGAGATTACCTGCGTACGAGGCACGATCCTGTTTCACGAGGGTGACCCAGCGAAGGGTGTGTACATCGTGCTGGATGGCCATGCCTCGCTCACTATGACCACCGAAAACGGAGCCACAGCGCTGGCGCGAAGCTCTGGGCCTGGCAGCCTGCTGGGCTTGCCGGGAACCTTTCTACGTGGGATTTATCAGCTGACTTGCATGATCGACCAGGATTCACGACTGATCTTTGTGGAACGCGAAAAGGTATTGGATTTCCTGCGGCAGCGCACGGATATGTGCATGCTGGTGCTCAATATCCTTGGCACGGAAGTCGCGCAGATGCCAGTTCATCCGGTCCAGCCGAAGCGCCGCGCCTCAAGAAAATCGGTGCACGGAAGCGCGCCTTCCGCATAGCTGAAACGCTAACTCTTATCAGATTCTTCAGATCGCGTGGGCGGGTCAGGGAGCACGTCCTTGTGCTTGCGCAGAGTTTTGTAGGCGACATTCGCAATCTCTTCAATGGGACCGAAGCGCGGACGTTCGCGCTGATCTTCACTGGAGGAGGAGTCGTCTGGGGGAAGAATCTCGTCTAAAGGCCGGTGGCCAGGTTCACCGAAGAGAGCCATTCTGGAAAAAGTATACTCCCGGCCGGGTGCTCTGAATTGGTCGAATCACCTTAACCCTGCAGGATAGTTCGATTACACTGATTGGTTTGCCGTTAGCTTTCCGGAGGCCCTTGTATGGTCCGTCGTTTCTTGCTGGCATTACTGCTTTTATCCTCGTTCGCCGCTGCCCAAAACAAACGCCCATTCAATTTTGAAGACATGATGAAGTTAAAGCGTGTCGCGGAGCCTTACCTTTCGCCCGATGGGAAATGGGCGGCATTCGGCGTAACGGATGTTTCGCTCGAAGAGAACAAGAAAACCAATCACATCTGGATTGTGCCGGTTACCGGTGGAGAAACGAAACCGCTCACCAACGGCAAAGGCGAAGATGGGGTGCGCTTCTCGCCGGATGGCAAGCAGATTCTCTATATCTCGTCGGCAGATGGAAGCTCACAGGTATGGGCCCAGGATTTCGATTCGAATAGCGGCACTCTCACGGGGCAACCGCGGAAGCTGACGACGATCGCAACCGAGGCGAGCGCTGCGCTGTGGTCGCCGGATGGCAAGTCGATCCTGTTCGTCTCCGGGGTTTATCCGGATTGTAAGGATGAAGCTTGTAACAAGGCGCGGGATGAGGAGCGAGCCAAGTCGAAAGTGAAGGCGCAGGTCTTTACGCATCTGCTCTATCGACATTGGAATGCTTATGGCGACGCCAAGCGATCGCATTTGTTCATTCAGCCGATTGCCGGAGGAACACCGGTCGATCTCACGCCCGGCGATCACGATGTGCCCCCGTTCTCGCTCGGAGGACAGGATCAATACGCATTCTCACCCGAAGGGCAAGAGATCGCGTATGCCAGCAACCTCGACGAAGTGGAAGCGACCAGCACCAACACCGACATCTTTGTGGTGCCGGTGAGCGGCGGAACACCGAAGAAGATTTCGACGTCACCCGGAGCCGATTCGACACCGATGTATTCGCCGGATGGTAAGTACATCGCCTTCCGGTCGCAATCGCGTGGCGGATACGAAAGTGATCGGTTCCGGTTGATGCTGTATGAGCGCACGACTGGAAAAGCCACGGAACTCACGCAGGGATTCGATCGCTGGGTAAATACCGTGGTGTGGTCCCCGGATTCCAAGGGCTTGTACTTCACGGCTGACGATAAGGGCGAAGATCCGATGTATTTCGTCGGCCTGACAGGAGGTCCAACGCAGTTCCTGCGAGGTTTCAACGATGGTCTCGCGCTCACGCCGGATGGCAAGACGATGGTATTCGACCGTATGTCGGTTCGCTTCCCGAATGAGATCTACGCAGCGACCTACGCGGGGGAGAAGCCCGTGCCGTGCTCCAAGCCGGGGGCGATGGGAACCTACTGTACGGCGCCTAAGTTCGTTGAGAAGCCGCTGACTCATATCAATGCGGCGGTGCTCGACCAGGTGTCCATGCAACCGATTGAGCCCTACTGGTTCGACGGAGCGGAAGCTGCGAAGGTGCAGGGCTTCGTGGTGAAGCCTCCGAACTTCGATGCCAGGAAAAAATATCCGGTGAAGTTCCTCATGCACGGCGGACCGCAAGGGGCGTGGGGCGATGATTGGTCGTATCGCTGGAATCCTGAGCTCTTCGCGGCGAATGGCTATGTGGTCATCATGGTGAACCCGCGTGGGTCGACTGGCTACGGGCAGAAGTTTATCGACGATATCAACGGGGACTGGGGCGGACGAGCGTACGAGGACCTGATGCTCGGCCTCGATTATGCGGAAAAGAACTATGCCTACGTCGATAAAGACCGTGAATGTGCGCTCGGCGCGAGCTATGGCGGTTACATGGCGAACTGGATTCTAGGGAACACCAATCGCTTCAAGTGCATTGTGTCGCATGACGGCATGTTCAACACGGAATCGGCGTTCGGCACGACTGAGGAGCTATGGTTCAACACCTGGGAGTTCAAAGGAACGCCGTGGACGAATCGCGACCTCTATCGCAAATGGTCGCCGGCGCTCAAGGTGACGAACTTCAAAACGCCGACGCTGGTGGTGCATGGGCAGTTGGATTATCGCCTCGACGTGAGTGAGGGGTTCCAGCTCTTCACATCGTTGCAAATGATGAAGGTGCCGTCGAAGATGCTGTATTTCCCGGACGAGGGGCACTGGGTGCTTAAGCCGCAGAATTCGCAGCTGTGGTGGAAGACGGTGACCGAGTGGGTGGATCAGTGGACAGGGCCGGCAGCTAAAAATTAAGAGGCAGAGTGCGAGACGGATCGAGCGATCCTCTCGCACTCTTGCATTTATCTTGCGGTAGCTTCGTCAACCACGAGATTCGCGATGCCCTGGATCATGTCCTGCAGTTCCGGATCGACATTCTTGGCGGTGTAGCCTTGCTGCATCTCGATAGATTTATCGAGCTTGTCGACACGCTTCGCCGACTTATCAAGCATGGCGAAATGGAAACGGGCGGTTGAACTGGGATGTGGTTTATCGTCTTCCTTCTCGCCGCCGCCGCCGTTGATTCCACTCTGACCTTTGGGCGTAGGCCATTCGCGGCTGACGTTCGTCATGACCGCAAAATCGCAGCCATAGCTCGACATCTCGCCTTTAGCTTGCTTCTCACCGCCGACGGTTAAGAGTTGCGTCGAGACCGCAACACCTCGCGAAGTGGCTTCGGTGGAGATCGCCTTCAATAAAGGCTGTTGAATGTTCCAGGTGACGGCGTCACCACCCGAGATTGCGCCCACGCAAATCTTCTTTTGAGCTGCGCATAGCGTGCTCAAGGTGCATACCAGTATTGCCACTGCCCAGCCACGAGCTTTGATCATTGTTATGCCTCGATAAAAATCACGTTTCGAACATTCTACGTTTGTGTCTCGCGTCGGCCAAGTGCTGCTCGGGATGAGTCATGGGAATGGCACGAGGCTAGGGGTTACGCGGAGACGCTCGGAAGGTGTACCATGCCGTGCTAGCCATAATTTGCGTTCACTCACGAATTACGGAAGGGAACCTTCGTGATTGTAGGTGTGCCGCGGGAATCTTATCCGGGGGAGCGCCGTGTTGCTCTCACCCCGGCAGTCGTTCCAAATTTAGCAAAAGCGGGCCTGGAAGTCGTGGTGCAGGCGGGTGCCGGCGAATTGGCTGGTTATCCGGATGCCCTCTATGTTGAGAAGGGCGCCAAGGTTCTGCCCGATCGCGCTGGCGTCTTCTCTTCGGCGGAGGTCATCCTCCAGGTTCTTGGGCATGGCGCAAACGACGTAAACGGCCAAGACGACGTACCTCTTTACCGCCGCGACCAGGTGCTGATCGGCTTTCTGCGTCCGTTCGGGACGCAAGCGGCGGTGCAGCAGATCGCGGATGCCGGCGTGACTTCGTTTGCGGTTGAGTTGATGCCGCGCATCACTCGCGCCCAGAGCATGGACGCCCTCTCGTCGATGGCCAACATCGCCGGCTACAAAGCGGTCCTGCTTGCCGCCGATACCGTGCCGCGAGTCTTTCCAATGATGACGACGGCGGCCGGAACCATTACTCCGGCGCGGGTGCTCGTGGTTGGCGTTGGTGTTGCCGGACTGCAGGCGATCGCTACGGCGCGTCGTCTTGGCGCGGTGGTGAGCGCGTATGACGTGCGTCCTGCGGTCAAGGAACAGGTGCAGAGCCTGGGCGCGAAGTTTGTCGAACTACCGCTGGAGACGAAAGATGCGCAGGACGAGCGTGGTTACGCCAAAGCCCAGGACGAAGCGTTTTACCAGAAGCAGAGAGAATTGCTGGGTAAAGTCGTGGCCGAGAGCGATGTCGTTATCACCACGGCGGTAATTCCGGGCAAGAAGGCTCCGCTGCTGATTCCGGCCGCGATGGTTCAGGCGATGCAGCCGGGTGCGGTGATCGTCGACCTGGCGGCAGAGCGTGGTGGCAATTGCGAATTGACGAAGCCCGCGCAAACCGTGGTGGTGAATGGTGTCACCATTCTCGGGCAGGTGAACACCGCGAGCGGAGTGCCATTCCACGCGAGCCAGATGTATGCCAAGAACCTGCTGACCTTCCTGCAATCGCAAACCAAGGAAGGCAAATTCCTGTTCGACATGAACGACCAGATCACCAGCGACACCTTGTTGACGCGGGGTGGCCAGATCGTGAACAAACGCATTCGCGAGCATTTCGGTTTACCGGCGCTCGCGTAAACGCATCACGCGGGCAATGGCTCGCATCAAGGCGCAGGATGTTGGGGCATCAGTCCCCGAGGTCAACGAACTCGTGAATTCCACCCTGATCAACGGGCTCTTTATCTTCATGCTGGCGTGCTTCATCGGGTTTGAAGTGATTCGCCGGGTGTCGCCATTGCTGCACACGCCTCTGATGTCCCTGACCAATGCGCTCGATGCTATTGCCGTAGTCGGAGCCATCGCGCTGGTTGGCCAGGATCGCAGCCGGCTCTCGGTCATCCTGGGCACGATAGCAATCGTTGCGGCCACCAGCAACGTGGTCGGAGGATTCTTTATCACCGACCGCATGCTCAGAATGTTCAAGTCCAGCCGTCCAGCGAGCAAAGCGCAATGAACGCACTCCCCGGCACCGAGTACATCATTGAATTCTGCTACCTGATTGCGAGCGCGCTGTTCATCTTCTCGCTGAAGTGGATGAGTTCGCCCGCCACCGCCCGGCGTGGCATCATGGCCGGTGAAATCGGCATGGTGCTTGCGATCGGCGGCACCCTGCTGCAACACGACATCATCACCTACAAGTGGATCTTCGTCGGGCTGGCGCTGGGCACCATCATCGGCATACCACTTGGCATGGTGCAGATGACTGCCGTGCCGCAGCGAACCGCGCTGAGCCACGCCTTCGGCGCACTGTGCGTGACTCTGGTCGGCACGTCGGAGTTCTATCTCAACTCGCCGAACATTTCGAAATTCACCATGGGCGTGCTGTCGTGCGAGGTCATCCTTGGCGGATTGACGTTCACCGGAAGCTTGATGGCTGCGGGCAAACTGCAGGAAGTTCTGCCCCAGCGTCCGATCACGTACAAAGGCCAGAACATCGTCAACTTCCTGCTGCTAGCCGTCGCGGTTGTGCTCGCCGTGATGTTGGTGATCGATCCCAGTCAGCGGCAGTACTTCCCCATCATTGTTGGGATTGCCGTGATCTTCGGCGTGCTGCTGATCATCCCGATCGGCGGCGCGGATATGCCGACGGTGATCTCGCTGTTGAACGGCTATGCCGGACTCTCGGCGGCGGCCATGGGTTTCGTGGTCGGAAGTAAGTTGTTGATCATCGCCGGAGCACTCGATGGATCTTCGGGCCTCATTCTCTCGATCATTATGTCGAAGGCGATGAACCGCTCGTTTACCAACGTGCTCTTCGGCGCGTTCGGCCAGGTGCAGGTCGCTGCGGCAGCGGGTGAGGAAACCCGTACCGCGCGCAGTGCAAGCGCGGAAGAAGCGGCGCAGATCCTGAGCATCGCCCAGTCTGTCGTCATCGTTCCAGGTTACGGAATGGCCGTCGCGCAGGCCCAGCACAAGGTTCGTGAACTCTTCGACGCGCTCACGAAGAAGGGCGTCGATGTACGGTTTGCCATCCATCCGGTCGCCGGCCGCATGCCGGGACATATGAACGTGCTGCTGGCGGAAGCGGACATTCCCTATGACCGCCTGATCGAAATGGACGACATCAACGGGGACTTCCCGCAGACTGATGTTGCGTTGGTGATTGGTGCGAACGACGTGACCAATCCCGCCGCGCGCAGCGACAAGAACAGTCCCATTTACGGCATGCCCATTCTTGACGTCGATAAAGCCCACACCGTGATGGTCATTAAGCGATCGATGAACCCGGGCTTTGCTGGCATCGACAACCCGCTGTACTACATGGACCAGACGCTGATGCTGTTCGGCGACGCGAAAGGCTTCGTTGGCAATATCGTGAAGGAACTATCGGGCGGACACTAGAGGCGGTGGGTTGAATCTGATGCCAACAGGTGCGCGCCGCCTAGCAGTAGCATGCCGCTCACGTAGGCCCAAATCATGAGGGTGACGGAGATCGCGAAAGGGCCGTAGACATCCTGGAAATCGAGCCACGGTAGCAGCAGGATGTAGACGTACTTCGCGCTTTCGGTGAGGCCTCCGGCGATGATTGCAGCTGGCAGAACGGATCGCCACGGAACTCGGCCGTTGGGCAGGATCCAGTAGATCAGGAAGAAGATCAGGATCGTAGCGAGAATTGCGGTCGCCTTCATCACGAGGAAGGCAGTGCCACGGAAGACGAAGTTCTCGGAACCTACCACGAAGCCGAGCATGTGAAGATTGCCGGCCGTCAACGCGACGGAACCCATAGCCAACGTTCCACATCCAAACGCAAGTCCCAGCGACAGCAACTGATTGGCGATGTAAGAGCGGTTCTTGCGAATCCCCCAAACCTTGTTGAGGGCGACTTCGAGCGGGAGAAAAATTCCGGTCGAGGTCACGAGCAGCATGGCCAGCGAAAAGAGCTGGGTTTTGCTGTGAGCGCCGGCGAGGGCTCGCATGTTCTTGATGACGAAGTCGCGATTGCTCGGCAGGTAGTCGCGGAGCAGGTTGATGACGATTTCGTACATGGCCTGCGAATGGAAGACGCGGCGAGTAAGCGTCAGCAGCAGGACCACGAACGGGAAAAACGACAGAATGGCGTTCGCGGCGACCGAAAAAGCGTATGTATGTACTTCGGTTTGAGTTAGATAGCGAAGAGTATCCCAGCCATGGCGGCGAACCGTCGTCTCGCCCTGACGGCGTAGATCGACGACCTCGCGGTTAACGCGCTCACGAATGCCAACGCGTACTGGGGCAGTTGCCGAACCGCCCGGATTGCTGCCACCAGAGCCCACATTCAAATCGTAGCAGAGTGATGGAAAGAGGCGATTCAGGGGTCTTGCTTAGGGAGAATGACGAAAGTGCAGTGTTCCCGAAATGGGACTTTATCGTGTCTTTTAAACCACATTTCTTCTTGTCAAAATTGTAAGTAGCTGCAATCATCCCCTGCTGAACGGGCGGAGTCGCGTTTTCGCCGATGGTTGTTGGATTTTGGGTTGGATGTGCTTGTGCCAAGCAGTCTGCCGTACAGCGGGAAAAAGGGCTCCGGAGTTCTGCGCAGCCAGCGCGGTGGTTGGCGTTGGGCGCATGACTCGGGAGCCCATTCCTTTGTGCCAAGGGCGGCGACGAGAGGCCAATCCGTTAACACCCGCTCAGGGTCATGGTCACAGAAAGAAGGAGTCTTTTGTGAGAGAGAAGGGAACGGTAAAGTGGTTTAACGGGGCGAAGGGTTACGGCTTCATTCAGCGGTCCACTGGAGAAGACGTATTCGTACATTTTTCGTCGATTCAAGAAAACGGCTATCGCACCCTGAACGAGGGTGAAACGGTTGAGTTCGACCTGATGAAAGGGCCGAAAGGCTTCCAAGCTGCCAACGTGGTTCGCGCATAGACACCATCCGATCTAAAGGCAACCCTCCGAAAACCGGAGGGTTGTTTTTTGCTCTTAAATATCAAAGCCTTCCGGTGGGGGGACCGGAAGGCGGTTGAGCTCCAGGATTGCGGTTTCTCGCGAAAGAGAACAATCCTCGAGCCCAGCTCAAATGGGTCTAGGCAGAAAGGCGCCTGCAATTACTATGCAGGGCAGGTGCCAAACAGAGCTGTTGATTCTAAATGTTTTAGATCACTTTGACTCGGCCTGTCCGGGGTAAATTCTGCAGGTTAAGCAAATTATGCTCGGTCTTTTTTACCGGCGCGTAAGCGCTGCGCGGCCCAACGACCATGGGAGGCGACCCCCGGGTCCTCGTCTTGCTCTAGGCGCTCGGCGCTGGGGAGCAGGGATTCGTCGCCGCTATTGCCGATGGCGATGGCGACATTCCGCTTGAGGCCAATGAGCTTTGTCCGTTTCACCGGAGAGCGGCGGAAGACCTCGCGGAATTGATCGGCGTCCAGCGCGGCGAGCCAGTCGAGAGCGGGATTGATGCGCTCGGGCTTCGGCGCTAACTCTGCCAGCTTTCCAACCGGCGCCTTGCGGTTCCACGGACAGACATCCTGGCAGATGTCGCAGCCGAAAACATGTCGTCCCATGGGTTCGCGGAGATCTTCCGGGATAGCGCCGCGCTTTTCGATCGTCAGGTACGAGATACAGCGAGTCGCATCGAGTTGATGCGGGCCGATAAATGCATTCGTAGGACAAGCGTCGAGGCAACGGGTGCAGGAACCGCAGCGATCTTCCGCGGGCAGGCTCGGCTCCAAAGCTAAGTTTGTGAGGATCACGCCGAGGAAGAGCCATGATCCAAGCTTCTGATTCAGGATGCAGGTGTTCTTGCCGATCCAGCCGATGCCGGCATATTTCGCAAAGACTCGTTCCACGATAGGTCCGGTGTCGACATAGCACCAGGAACGAAAAGCGTCGTTCGAGTGCTCCGCGAGATCGGCTACGCGGGCTTCCAGGTTGCGAAGGCGGGCGAGGACGACATCGTGATAATCGATTTCACTCCAGGCGTAGCGGGCGATCCAACCCTCGCGGGTGGTGCCGGCATGGGTGGAGTAGGGTGCTTCAGCGTTATAGTTCACCGCGCAGACGATTACCGATCGTGCCCACGGGGCGGCATTGTGCAGACTTTGGCGCTTCAGGCTTCCGTGCGCATTTCGGGTTGCCAAGTACTGCATTTCGCCATGGCGGCNNCCCTCCCCTCTCCGGTCTATTGTTTTCAGTAATTTAGAAAGAGAATCCCGGCAAAATATTGAAAGCAGAGGAGTTAGATCTCAAAATATTCATAACAAAGGAGTTAGAATTCGAGGAGTTCTTAATTTCCCCTCTATTTTCAGGATAGCAAGTTGGAGGGGGTAAACCGGACAGATTTTGGAAGTTTATATTCGACTTCGATTGAGAGGGTTGCGGGGAAAACGAGGGATTTTCGGGGTTGACAAGGTTTTCGAAAACCTAACACGGAGACACGGAGACAGGGAGAAACTGCGGAGTGAGTTGCAGCTCGCTACGAATCGCGCGCCTGGAACTTTGACACTATTTTGTCCCCAACTACTAGTTTGTTGAAAAAGGCCGCACGGGATGTGCGGAGAGGGTGGCGTTTTGGCTGCGATTGGGAGTAGTTGCGAATGTATACAGGAGAGTAAAAAGTCATGCAAAAAATTGCATAAGGAAGAGGGTTAGGATAATTTTTTTACGAATCGGCAACGTCTCCGGGTACTCTGATCGCATCCAAATCCAGAGCAGCCGAAGTTTCAGAAGGATTTTGCCTACCATGCAGCTTACCAATCGATTCTGGGCCCAGAATGCAATGGGCCTCCTGTCTATCGTTTTAATGGGCACTGCAAGCCTATCCGCGCAGTGCACGCTGAACACACAAAACCAGACGGTCACCATTTGCACCCCCGCAAGTGGCGCGACCAATCTCACCTCGCCGGTAAACGTGGTGGCCGGCACGACCGATTCGAACACCGTGAAGCTGTTGCAGATTTACGTCGATGGCGTGAAGCAATACCAGGTTGCGGGCAACCAGCTAAATACCAGCGTGACCATGACCAACGGTACGCACCGACTGACGGTGCAAGCACAAGACTCAACGAACACCATTTTCAAATCGACCGAGAGCATCACGGTGAGCTCGGGCACTGGTGGCGGCAGTCTTTCGCAAATCAAGCACATCATTTTCATGGTCCAGGAGAACCGTTCGTTCGACAGCTACTTCGGCATGCTCGGTGCGTATCGCTCCAGCGAAGGGTATGGCGGCACTCTGGACGGGGTACCGCTGAACGCCTCGCTGCCTGACTACCAGAGCACCGCGAACGTCAGCCCATTTCATATCCAGACCGAGTGCACCGACAACATGTCGCCCGCCTGGAACGAGAGCCATTACGCCATTCACGGTGGCAAGATGGATTACTTCATGAAGACCGAAGGGTCATTGCCTTCTACGATCGACCCGCAAGGCACGCGCATGATGGGCTATTACGACCAGACGGACCTGCCGTATTACTACGAATTGGCAACGCAGTATGCCACCAGCGATACGTGGCGTACCCCGGTGTTGTCGGACACGATCCCAAACCGAATGTACTTATTCACGGGAACCTCGTTTGGACACATCCGTCCACAAGACGTGCCGCCGACGGGTGGTTGGCCGCAACCTACGATCTTCCGCGATCTCTCGACGCATGGGGTCTCCTGGCGTTACTACTACCAGGACAGCTCGGTGTACCTGTCGAGTTTTTCAGACTGGACGACGTACCAAGGGAATGTCTACAACATCAGCAACTACTACAACGACATCAAGAACCCGAGCCAACTGCCGTCAGTGCTCTTCATCGAGCGAGCAAGTAAATTGGGCTTGGATGAGCATCCGACCGGTAACGTTCAGAAGGGCGCGGCGGATGTGGCGAACATCATTAACGCCTTCCTGCAAAGTCCGGCGTATGCGAATTCGGTGTTCATTCTCACCTACGACGATCCAGGTGGGCTGTACGATCATGTGCCGCCGTTCACCGAGCCGGCACCGGACGCTATACCGCCGATGCTTCGCAGCACCGACATCAAAGCTGACTTCACCCAATCCGGTCTCCGTGTACCTGTGATCGTGGTTTCGCCATGGACGAAGCCGCATTACGTCTCGCACGTGAATCGGGACTACACTGCGATCTTGAAACTCATCGAGACGCGATTCAGCCTGCCCGCGCTGACCGCGCGCGACGCAGCCCAGGACGACATGACGGAGTTCTTCGACTTTTCAAGTGTGCAGATTCCGACGCCGCCCCCGCTTCCGGTGCAGCCGACGACTGGCGCTTGCAGTCACTCGCTGGAGAAAGCGCCCGGCTTCTAGTCCTGAATGAAACATTCATGCAAAAGCCCGGACTTCGGTCCGGGCTTTTTTTGCTTATCTCACATGGTGAGGACGAATTAAGGCGTAATTTTTGCCCTGTTCGCCCTGCTCGAGCGGATTTTGTCTTGGAGGGAAGAAGTTTCTGTCTTGACCTCTTGGACCGATCAGCGCGATTGTCAAATGCCCGGAGAGTGGCTTCCCGACACCTTCTTGAAGCATCCAAATTGACAATCAGCAGTTCAGGAAGGTATTCCCATGCGTCTCATTTTCTGGCCAAGAGCATACTCCCAGTTCATCGCGTTCATGGTTGTTCTGTTTGGCTCGTTCAACCTTTTCGCGCAGTGCACGTTGAACCCACAAAACCAGACGGTCACCATTTGTGCGCCCGCAAATGGCGCGACCGTAACCTCGCCTGTGAACGTGGTCGCCGGCACGACCGACTCGAACACCGTGAAGCTGTTGCAGATTTACGTCGATAATGTGAAGCAATACGAAGTCGCCAGCAACCAGTTGAATACGAACCTGACGATGGCAAACGGTACGCACCGATTGACGGTGCAAGCGCAAGACTCAACCAACACCATTTTCAAAACGACCGAGAACATCACGGTGAGCTCGGGCAACGCGCAGTGCACGTTGAACCCACGAAACCAGACGGTCACCATTTGTACCCCCGCAAATGGCGCGACCGTAACCTCGCCCGTGAACGTGGTCGCCGGCACGACCGACTCGAACACCGTGAAGCTGTTGCAGATTTACGTCGATAATGTGAAGCAATACGAAGTCGCCAGCAACCAGTTGAATACGAACCTGACGATGGCAAACGGTACGCACCGATTGACGGTGCAAGCGCAAGACTCAACGAACACCATTTTTAAAACGACCGAAAACATCACGGTGAGCTCGGGGACTGGTGGCGGCAGTCTTTCGCAAGTGAAACACATCATCTTCTTCGTGCAGGAAAACCGTTCGTTCGACAGCCACTTCGGCATGTTGGGCGCGTACCGGCAGAAGTTCGGATACGGCGGCACCTTCAACGGAATCTCGCTGAACGTTTCCCTGTCGGACTACAAGGGAACGGGGAACGTGAGCCCGTACCACTTCCAAACGGAATGCACCGAGAGCATGTCGCCAGCGTGGAACGAGAGCCACTACGACGTGAACAGCGGCAAGATGAACAACTTCATGAAGACGGAAGGTTCAACGCCCTCGACGATCGATCCGGAAGGAACGCGCGCGATGGGTTATTACGATGAGACCGACCTGCCGTACTACTACGAGTTGGCGACGCAGTATGCGACGAGCGACACGTGGTATGCGCCGCTACTGTCGAACACGATTCCGAACCGCACGTACCTGTTCACGGCAACGTCGTTCGGGCACATTCGTCCAGATACACCGCCGTCAGGTGGATGGACGCAGCCGACGATCTTCCGGGATCTTTCGCAGCACGGAGTCTCGTGGCGGTACTACTACCAGGACAACTCGGTGTTCCTGTCGAGTTTCTCGGACTGGGCTACCTACCAAGGGAACGTCTACAACATCAGCAGCTACTACAACGACATCAAGACCCCGAGCACGCTGCCGGAGGTTATCTTCATCGAACGCGGCAGTGTGACGGGACTCGATGAGCATCCGAATGCGAATCTGCAGAAGGGCGCGGCAGACGCGGCGAATATCATCAACGCGTTCTTGCAGAGTCCGACGTATGCGAACTCGATCTTCATCCTGACTTACGATGAGCCAGGCGGCGAGTACGAGCACGTGCCGCCGTTCAGCGAAGTTGTACCGGACAACATTCCGCCGATGCTAAAGACGAGTGATATCAAGGCGCAGTTCGATTCGTCGGGGATGCGGGTTCCGTTGATCGTGATCTCGCCGTGGACGAAGGCGCACTTCGTGTCGCACGTGAATCGGGACTACACCGCGATCTTGAAACTGATCGAGACGCGATTCAGCCTACCCGCGCTGACCGCGCGCGACGCGGCACAAGACGATATGACGGAGTTCTTCGACTTCTCGGCTCCACAGATCCCGACGCCGCCACCGTTACCGGTACAGCCGACGAGCGGGACTTGCGAACAGTCGCTGGAGAAAGCGCCCGGCTTCTAAACTTGGAACAACAATTCAAAAGCCCGGACTTCGGTCCGGGCTTTTTCTGTTTGCAGGAATCAATTTTTGTTCGGATCAAAGTGCAGCGTGAAATCGATGCGCGACGAAATATCGGGATGGTCGTAGAGCCAGAAGACCATCAGCTTGCTGGGGTAGGGATAGGACAGGCTGTGCTCGCCGAGGTTCTGGAAGGATTGCGCGGCGACCTGGCGGTAGTCTGGGGTGATGCCACTGGTGATCTTGAGGCCGTAGATGTCGGCCTGGTGCTCGATGCGCGCGCGCGAGAAATTGTTGGCGATGGGTTCGGCGACGAAGCCGATGAGAGAAGCGATCAGCATGAGCGCGGGCAAAGATGCCCAGTCGGCGGCGCCGCGGATGTGGAAGGCGTTTCCCCATCGCGCAATGAACCAGTTGATGCAGCGATAAGCGAGCCAGAATCCGAAGAACATGAGGATCGAGGCAAAGGTGAGTCCTTTGCGAATATGGTGGAGGACGTAGTGGCCCATCTCGTGGCCGATGACGAAGGTGGTCTCGGGCACGGTCATTTGCTGGGCGGTGGTGTCCCAAACGACAACGCGGGCGGTACTGCCGACGCCGGTGACATAGGCGTTTGCAGTGGTGACCTTCTCACTGGCCTTCATGAGGAACATGCGGTCGTTGGGCATAGTGACGCCTACAGCGTTGGCAATCTTCTGGGTGGCGATTACAAGATCCATGTGGTCTTTGGCGAGAGGCTCGAACTTATTGAAGACCGGATCGAGGACCACGGGCATGAGCCACATCAAGAAGATCATGATCGGCATCACGAGGAGCCACGAGTAGAACCACCAGCGCGTTGGGCTTTTGCGAATGAGAGCGTAGAGAAGCCAGAGGAGCAGGCTGCCGATGAAGAGGCCGATGAGTTCGCTCTTCGTCCAGTCCCAAAACCAGGAGGGCCAGTGCTGCACGGAAAGGCCGTATTGCAGCGAAAGGTGATGACCGTAGAGGCTGAAGGGGAGGCTGAGGACGTCAATCGTGAGGGTAAGGAGCGGGACGAAGACGAAGGCTTGGACGAAGCGGATTCGGGTGACGCGTTCGGCGAAGTTGCGAAATTTCGCGCCCAGTTGAAAGCGCAGGATGAAGAGCAGGAGCAGGAGCCCGTAAAGCGTTTCCGCGAAATGCAGGGTGGTGCGAACGGTATAGAGAGCGTGGGCCTTCGCGAGCTTGTCAGGCGGAAGGGAATAGTGGGTAACGGGGGCGGGCGCTTGGAGGTTGGTGCCGGCGCTGACCTGGGCTTCGGAACGCAAACTGGTGAAGCCGCAAAGTACCAGGGCAAGCGAGAGCACCCAACGAAAACGCAATCATGGCCTCTTTCCGCGACGAGAAATCGTAACAGATGAAGATACGAGCAGGGACGGTGCGGGGTTCCCGGGCTAGCTAGTGTCTCCGAAGACGAAGCGGTCGCCGAGGAGGAAATTGATTGCGGAGCAGGAGATGATGGCGATGGCGTTTGCGAGCAGAACGGGAGAGCCCATCACGGTAACGAGCAGGTGCATGAGAAACAGATTGCCCAGCAGTGAGACCGAGCCATTGGACAGGTGGAAGCGGAAGGCGCGCAGGGCGACGGTCGTGGCATTGGCTGCGGGGCGATCGCGCCAGGTGTAGAGACAGTGCCAGCCGAAGTTGTGAATTAATGCGGCTTCGACGGCGAGAGCGGTACCAAGCAGGTAGTTGCCGAGGGAGAAGTGCGTCCAGGCTTCGAGAAGACCGAGTTGGACCAGGACGCCTCCGAGGCCGACGAGATTGAACTTCAGCCAACGGAGTACTCCCGCTCTAGCGAAACGCGAGATCCTTCGACTGCGAATCCGCAAAATTCTGCGGATTCTTCGCTCAGGATGACAGATGAAAAATGTGTCGCTCATCCTAAGCGCTCCTGGTCGTAGAGGGTGACGGTGTGGGCGATGACGGCCCAGAGCATCATGGCGCCCATGGCGATGATGGCGCAGAGGCCGCCGATGTCGAGGATGAGCATGGGATGGCCGAAGGCGCGTCCCATACGGAAGTGCATGAGAAAGAGGTTGCCGATGGCGAGAAGCAGGCGGAGTTCGGTGGGACCGAAGCCGCCGAAGGAGAGATGGAATTCGCCGAGGGTGTAGGTTGCGAGATAGCTTTCGATGGAGAGGAAGAGAAAGGCGGTGAGGACGCCGGCGGCGATGAGCGGGCTTATGCGATGCGAGAGAGCCATGCCGCCGAGGAGCGCAAGAGCGCCGAAGATGTCGACGACGTGATCGACGTAGAAGCCGTAACGGGGACGCTGGCGGTTGCGAACGCGGGCGACAGTGCCGTCGAGGCTGTCGCCAAACCAGTTGAGGGCGAGGCAGAGATTGACCGCGAGGAGCATCGCAGGATGACGATCGGAGAATGCATAACAGACGCCCGCGGCGAGCATCGCGAAGAGGCCGAGGGCGGTTAGGTGGTCGGAGTTGATCGAGTGGGGCAGGCGACTGGCGATCGAGAGGAGAGTCCGCTTCTCGAGATTTCCGAGAAGGCCGTTATTGATGCGAAGGGCGGGGCGAAATCCGCGGCTGGCTTCTTTCATGCGAATGACCTCGGTGGGCGTGGTTGCGAGTTCCATAAAACCTCCTATTCGTGAGCAGAAGTAGCGCCCCGGGGTCAGGAGGACAATGCACCGCACCTCAAATCGGAGATCATCTGGTAACTGTTTTGGATCGTGGGGCTTGGAGACAGGGATCAACTGCGAAAAAGAAGCTCGGAGAGACATTATGCTGGGAGCATGCGAACGATTCTCGTGAGATTTCTGATTTTGCTGGTGGGGCTGACGGGTTGCTGTTCGGCATTCGCGGAGAATCCGGCAATTGGTCCGGGGCTGGCGGTGCCGGACATGGAGCAGATCGCGCCGGGGGTTTACGTCAAGCAACTGGCGCCGGACGTTTGGGTGGACACGTTCATCGGGAAAGCGGAGGGTGCGCCGTATCCGGCGAATGGGTTGCTGCTGGTGAGTGGAGACTCGTCGGTGCTGGTCGATCCGGGATGGGCGCCGGAGCAGACGAAGGCGTTGCTGGCGTTTGCGAAGGAGCGGTTGGGGCGTCCGGTGAAGAAGGCGGTGATTACCCACTGGCATGAAGACCGGGCGGCAGGGATCGCGGTGCTGCGGGCGGAGGAGATCGAGACGATTGCACTGGACCTGACGGCGGAGGCACTGGCGAAGAAATCACGGCCGGTTCCGGAGCATCTGTTTACCCGGGCGCAATTGCCGTACTCCGATCCGATGGGATTTGAGATTTTCTATCCTGGGCCGGGACATACTGCGGACAACATCGTGGTTTATCTGCCGAAGCAGAAAATTTTAGATGGTGGATGCTTTTTGAAATCAGCGAACGTTACCGGCCTGGGGAATCTTGAAGACGCGGATTTAGTGGCGTGGCCGAAGTCGCTTCAGAATCTAGCCGAACGATACCCGGAGGCAAAGGTTGTGATTCCCGGACATGGGCCGATTGCGGGGGATCCGATTGGGGCGACGCGAGTGCTGTTACGGGCGGCGGGAAAGAAATAGGATCGTTAAAGCGCTGGAACTTCTGCTGGCGAGCGGCGTATATATTCCAAGCCGCTCCCTGTGCTGAAAGAAAGGTTCTTCCATGACTCTTCGCGCGAAGGCCTGCGCGCTCATGCTTTTACTCTGCGTCGGTTCGCTGTTCTCTTGGGCGCAGTCGTCTTCGATGAAGACCGAGATGCCGGACGTGATCAAGGTGCCGGATGCGGCGCAACCGTCGGCGCACTTCGATGCGGTTGCCGCCACGGATGCGTATCTCGCGGAGATTCCGGCGACGGCGCGAGAGCGATCGGATGCGTATTTCGAAGGCGGCTATTGGCTGATCCTGTGGGATTTTCTCTATGGCGCAGTCGTTTGCCTGCTGCTGCTCAACTTGCGCTGGTCGGCGAAGATGCGTGACCTGGCGGAGCGCGTGACGCGCTTCAAGCCGCTGCAGACGATTGGCTACTGGACTCAATACCTCGTGCTGACGACGATTCTGGGCTTCCCGCTGGCGGTCTATGAAGGGTTTTCCCGCGAGCATAAATACGGGCTTGCGACGCAGACCTTCGGGCCGTGGATGGTGGATCAAGGCAAAGCGCTGCTGGTGAACCTTGTGCTTGGGGCATTGCTAGCTGTCCTGTTGTTCGGGGTAGTGCGAAAGGTGCCGCGCAGTTGGTGGATTTGGGGAGCGGCAGTGATGACCGCCTTCACAATCTTCGTCGCGCTCATCGTGCCGGTATTCATCGTGCCGGTGTTTAACAAAGTCACGAAGCTGGATGATCCGAAGGTCACGCCGATCCTGGCGCTGGCGCGGGCGAATGGCATTCCGGCACATGATGTGTATGAGATCGATGCTTCCAAGCAGACGACCCGCATGAGCGCGAACGTCAGCGGGTTCGGCAAGACAATGCGGATCACGATGAACGACAACCTGCTGCGGCGTGGTTCGCCGGAGGAAATCCAGTCGGTGATGGGGCACGAGATGGGGCACTACGTGCTGAACCACGTGTATCTCGGGCTGATGTTCATCTTCATCGTGATCGTTGCGGCGTTTGCATTCTTGAAGTGGGCTCTGGGATGGTCGCTGGCGCGATGGGGAGAGAAGTGGCAGATCCGTGGAATCGGAGATACCGCGATCCTGCCGCTGGTGGTACTGGCGGTCTCGATCCTGGGTTTCGTACTGACACCGGTGATAAACACTTTCACTCGCGCGCAGGAGCATGAGGCAGACATGTACGGCCTCAATGCCAGCCGTATGCCCGATGGGTTCGCGCAGGCAGCGATTCACCTCGGCGAATATCGGAAGATGAGCCCGGGGCCGATCGAGGAGTTTATTTTCTACGATCATCCGAGTGGCCGTAACCGGATTTACGACGCGATGCGATGGAAAGCGGAAAACCTCGCATTGATACAGGCGAAACCCAGAACGGACCTGGAGCCTACGGGAGCGAAGTGATCCGCTAAGCCGGTTTGGCTTCCACGATTGCGACGTTGCGAACCATCCGATGGTCGCCTCCAACGGGGTGCACGGCAGCGATGACGAAGCCTGCTGCCTCAAGAAGCGTTTTCCATTCGCGCTCGTTGCGTTCTTTACCGCCGGTCACAGCGAGCATGTTGAGGTCGCTCATCAGGAGGGCTTCCAACTGTGGATCTGCATGGGCGACGAGCGGAGGAAGGACGAATTCAACGATCAGCAAACGGCCGTGCTGCGGAATGACGGCGCGGCAGTTCTTGAGAATGGGGAGGGCATCTGCGTCCTGACGGCCGTGCAGCACATGTTTGAGCATGTAGACGTCGGCGCCGGCTGGGACCGATTGGGTGAGATCCGCGGCAATCAGTTCGCAACGGTCTTCTTCGGCAAAACGTGGTTTGGCGTCATCGATGCTGGGCTGGAGATCGACGAGCATTCCTCGCAGATGCGGGTTGAGACGAAGCACGGCAAGAATGAGCGATCCACCTCCGCCGCCGAGATCGGCAACGACCTTCGCTTGGGAGAAATCCCAAGCCTTGGCGATAGGCGCGTAATCTTCTGCGGGAGCGGTGCCCATGACGGCACGAAAGATTGCGCTAGCTTCGGGCACCTGCGACCAGCGCGAAGGTATGCTGGGATCGCGGACCTCCATGGCTGACTTACCGGTGCGCACACAGTCGGTGAGCAGCGACCAGCTGTCGGCAAGCAAATCCGCCCAAAAAATAACTGCGGGCCACACAGACTGAGGCGCGTCCTTTCGCAGCGGTTTGCCAAAGGAAGTCAGTCGAAAGTGTTCGGGCGTCGTCTCTTCGGTGACGCCGATGCTGGCGAGAGCGCGAAGCAGGCGGTACAACGCATTGGAATCCGCCTGACATTTTTCGGCGAGGAAGCCGACGCTGCGTACCTCGTCGCCAAGCGCATCGGCAACGCCGAGACGAGCCGCCGCGCAAATCACCCGGCTGCGGGAATATGCCATGGCCATTTCGAGGAGGGTTGAATTCGCGATGACATTGCCGATGCCGCTGTTGGATGAGGTCATTCGATACCTTGGAAGTAATGTACTTCATCGGGGGAGCGGACTGCACAGAGGGAAATGAGGCCCCGGGCTTCTACGGTGGGGCGCGCTTCGCGCTCGTTCCTTTCAGAAGAGACAGTCAGGAAGCGAGAGGGGATGGTTTGGTGATCCGATATTGTGTCGAGTCGAATACACCCATGTCTCGAAAATCGCGAGACATGGGGCACCCGGCGACAGTGGGG
>PLWX01000125.1 GCA_003151155.1 Acidobacteriaceae bacterium | reverse complement strand
GTCGCCATGCCAATGAACATCATGGAATACACGGCCAGCACGCGTCCCCGTTGCCGGTCCGGAGACATTGACTGCAGCAGCGTGTTGGAGCTCGCCATCTGGACCATCATGCTGTAGCCAACCGGCACGAGGAAGAACGCCGAGAGCCAGAAATAGCGCGAGAAGGAAAACAGGATAAGGCTCGTACCGAATCCCAGGGCGCAGTAGCTGATGATCCTGCTGATGCCCTTCAAACCTCTTTTCAAAGCAAGGGTGAGGGCTCCGGCCAGCGCACCCACGCCGGTAGCGCCCATCAGGATGCCGAGTCCGCGGGCACCGCCGTGCAGAATGCGGTCGGCAAAGATCGGCATCAACACGGAATAGGGCATGCCGACCAGGCTCACCAGTCCGAGTAACAACAGCAATACGCGGATCGGCTTGGCGTTCTTGACGAAACGAAAACCTTCGACGATATCTTGCAGGGGCGAGTTATCGCGTGCCCCGGCGCGCGGCGTGTAATGCATTTTCATCATCAGCAGGCCGGTGATGACCGCAATGTAGCTGAGTGAATTCGCGCCAAAGCACCAGCCTTCCCCAATGCTTGCCACCAGAATTCCAGCCACCGCCGGACCGACAATGCGCGCTCCGTTGAACATCGACGAGTTCAACGCGATGGCGTTCATCAGCTTTTCGCGGCCCACCATGTCCGAGAGAAATGCCTGCCGCGCGGGAATGTCGAAAGCGTTAATCACGCCGCCAATCGCCGCTAACAGAAAGACGTGCCACACCTGCACGCGGTGTGTAAGCGTAAGAATCGCGAGAGCGCCTGCCACCGCCATCGACAATGCTTGCGTGGCGATGATGATCTTGTGGCGGTCGTAGCGATCGGCGACGATCCCGCCCAAAGGGGCGAAGAGAAAGACCGGGATCTGGCTGCAAAAACCAATCGTGCCAAGTTTGAGCGATGATCCCGTCAGACGATAGACCAGCCACGCTTCGGCGACGTTGTCCATCCACGTCCCGATCAGCGAAATCAGCTGCCCTGCGAAGAACAGTCGGAAGTTCCGGCTCTGCAGCGCAGGCAGGCGGTCCAGGAACCGCGTTGTCCTGCTCGGCCGGATCTGATTTTCCGTGGAGGAATCGGACGCCATCTTCGCCATCTTAAATGTTGGATGCGGGTGAGGAATGCTTCGCTTCAGTGACTCACATCGAAGCGGCTGCTCCCTGTTATCCTAGAAAGTCATGTCGTCGCGTTCGAACGCTCTGAGCAGCGCCTCCTCTTCTTATCTCCGTTCCGCCATGCATCAGCCCACCCACTGGCATCAGTGGGGACCGGACGCTTTTGCTGCGGCGCAGCGGGAGAATAAGCCGATCCTGCTTGATATCGGAGCGGTGTGGTGCCACTGGTGTCACGTCATGGATCGTGAGTCGTATGACGATCCGCAAGTTGCCGAGTTGATCAACCAGAACTTCATCGCCATCAAGGTCGATCGCGACGAACGCCCCGACGTCGACAGCCGCTACCAGACCGCCATAGCCGCCATCACCGGACAGGGTGGATGGCCGCTGACCGCATTTCTTACCGGCGAAGGCAAACCATTTTACGGGGGAACGTACTTCCCTCCTGTCGATGCGCACGGTAGGCCGAGTTTTAAAAAGATCTTGCTGGCGATTGCCGACGCGTACAAGGAACGTCGCGATGACGTGGTGCGTGAAGCCGATGGCCTGATGGCTGCGCTCACCCATGCGGAAGGACTTGCGGGACACAGTGGCGACTTTAATCCGCGCGTGATTACGCTGATGGTGCAGGCGGCACTGAATTCTTTCGACCCGAAGAACGGCGGCTTCGGATCTGCGCCGAAGTTTCCCCACGCTTCCATCGTAGAAGTTTTGCTCGACTGGTATGCACGCAGCGCAGAAGAGGGCGCCGGGAACGTAGCGAGCACCACGCTGATCAAAATGGCAAGAGGCGGTACGTACGATCAGCTCGCGGGCGGCTTCCATCGCTATTCAGTCGATGAGTACTGGATCGTGCCGCACTTCGAGAAGATGTCGTATGACAACTCGGAACTCCTGCGGAACTACGTCCACGCCTCACAACTCTTTCGGGATAGAGGTTTCGGCGAGACAGCGAAAGATATTATCCGCTGGGTTGACGCCACGCTCAGCGATCGCGAGCATGGCGGCTTCTACGCTTCACAGGATGCCGACATCAATCTGGAAGACGATGGCGACTATTTCACCTGGACGGTGGATGAGGCAAAAGCCATACTGACGCAGCAGGAGTTCGACGTCGCCGCGCAACACTACGACATCAACGAAGTCGGCGAGATGCATCACAACTCCGCGAAAAACGTTTTGTGGATCCGGGCTGACGTGGAAGAGATCGCAATGCGGTTATCCGTGAAGCCCGATAGCGTGCGCTCGCTATTAGCTTCAGCCAGGCAGAAGATGCTTGCGGCCCGCTTGCAGCGCCCGACACCTTACATCGACAAGACGATTTACGTGAACTGGAACACCATGTTCGTCTCGGCGTACCTCGCCGCCGGACGAGTGCTTGGGTTGAAAGACGCGCACCATTTCGCGCTGCGCACCCTCGATCGCATTCTCGAACAACGGACCGATCAGCGGTTGCCGCACGTCATCGCCTATTCCGATCCCGCGGTCCAGATGTCGCAGAACAATGGTCTGCTTGACGATTACATTTTCACCGCGCTCGCTTGTCTGGATGCCTACGAGGCCAGCGGCGACCTGACGTACTTTCGCTGCGCCCGCGAGATCGGTGACGCCGCAATTGAGAGATTCGGTGACGCCACTTCCGGCGGCTTCTTCGACGCCGAAGCGACTACCGAGCAAGTCGCCTTAGGAGCGCTGGTCGTGCGACGCAAAGCTTTCCAGGATTCCCCTACCCCGGCAGGCAATCCAGCGGCAGCGATCCTGATGATGCGCCTGCACTCCTATACCAATGACCTACGGTATCGCGATAAAGCCGAAGATACCCTCGAAGTTTTCGCCGGCGCAGTTGAGCAGTTCGGCATTTATGCGGGGACCTACGGCCGTGCCGCGATCTGGTTCTCTCGGCCTCATACGCAAGTCGTCATTGTCGGCACAGACGCTGCGGCCGAGGAATTAGAACGTGCTGCGCTGGGAATGTATGTGGAAAATCTCTCGGTCATCCGGCTCACGCAGGCCGATGCGCACTTGTTGCCGCCAGCGCTTGCAGAAACCATTCCGAATGTTCCAGGCGTGAAGGATGGCACGTCCATGGCGATCGTCTGTTCGAACTTCAGTTGCCAGCCGCCAATCTCCGATCCGCGGCAACTCACCGACACTTTAAAGAAATTACTTCGCAGTTAGAAAGAATCCAGCAATCATGCCCGTGAAAAAGAAGACCGCAGCAAAAAAGTCCGCCGCGAAAAAATCCGTTAAGAAAGTTGTCCGCGCCAAAGCCAACCACTCTCACGGAGGAACGTACCTGACTCCCAAGGGCAATGTCAGCATCGCTGTGCCGCCGTTCTGGTTCTTCCGCCAGACCAACGACGACCTCGAACTCGACTCTCCGACCACCGCGACCTCCATTGTCGTTTCAGCCTTCCAACGTACTGGGCGAGTAGAAGCTCTCGACTCCCGCGATTCGATGGAGCGTTTTCTCGGCACCGCGCCGGCGGTCGGACGCAAGAACATCACCCTCAGCACCAAGGCGCGTACCATTGCCCGTTTCAAAGACACGGAAGGAGCGAACTGGCAGTGTGAGTTCCTCACCGACGGCACTACCCTCCTTTTGGCCACTCTGAATAGCACCGTGAAAGGGCGCTCGCCAGAGTTGCAGGCCGGCCTCGCCGTTCTCGACTCGATCAAAATCGTCAAAAAGTAGGGCAAAAGCCTAGGGTCTTTCGGGCGATGGCGTTCCCCATCTTTTCGAGCGAGAATAGACGTCCGTGGAGCGCTGGAACGTGGGAACGCTCCCGTCTCGGCCAATGAGTACCCGATCTCTTAAGAGCCTTCTCTGGTGGAGCACGGCGATCGTGCGCCTCTCTAGTTGGATTGTGCCTCGTCCGAAGCGCTCCGCGTGGCGCGAGGAACAGAAGCGCAAGGTGTGGCACTGGTGCCACTTCCTTGCTGAATCCGGCCGCCTCACTCAAAGCTCCGAGATGGAATTGCTCCGCTACTGTTGGGGCTTATTCTCTGAAGCTCTCTGGCTGCGCTTTCATCGCGAAGAGGCATCTCGGCTGGCGCGCGAAGTGCCCCTCAAACCAGCTTTCACCCTCGCAATTTGCTTTGCCCTGTTCGCGGTCACCCTCGTCGGGCATCCTTACCGGCTCTTTACCAACTTGTATCGCTCCGCTCCTTACGCGGATCGCGATCGGCTGCTCACGGTGGCAGTCGACGAAAATTTCGTATGGATGTCTCCCGAGGAATTACGAGACTCTGCGGAAGGGGTCAAGCGCTCGACACGTGAATTTACCGACTTTGCCGCCTACGCGTGGCGGCCTTCCAACGTTCGCGGACCGGGAGGCCTCGAGCACATCCGGAGCGCGCGCGTCTCGCCGGGTAGTTTTACCTTGCTGGGAATTCCGCCGGCGCTCGGGCAAACCTTCGATTCCGCCACTTGCGTCGATTGCACCGTAATCAGCGATACGTTGTGGGAGAGTCAATTCCGTCGCGATCCGAAAGTCCTCGGTCGCCAGATCGCGCTCAACAGTCACACTCTCACGGTCATCGGCGTAATGCCACCCTCGTTCCGTTTTCCCGATCGCGAGATCGCCGCGTTCATTCCGTTTGCGACGGATGCGCGTCAGTTGCCACGCTTCGAATGGCCCGCGCTGGTCGTGCACCTCGCGCCGGATGTAAAGCTTGCCGCGGCGGAACGCCGCTTGCCCAAGCTCTTGAGTCCCAACTCCGATGTACGTGGCCAGCCGCATCTTGAAGTACGATCGCTTCGCGAGCGCGAGTGGCGCACCATCGCGACCTGCCTTGGCGTGATCGCGTTTTCCCTGCTCCTGCTCTTCGCCTTCCACTGGAAGAAATGGCGACTCATGCACGCCACGCGGCCGCTGGGTCGTCCCTGGGAGTCGCTACGTTGGTATGGATTTTTCTCGTTGAAGAGCGGCGCACTGCTCGCCGCCGGTCTTGGCGGATCGCTTGAACTCGTGCAGGCTCTCATCGGCCGCACCTCGGCCGCCACGCCTCACCTCTTCGCCGGGCCCGCAGCTCTCTGGGTATTTCTGCTCGTGGCCACAGTTACCATGCGTTGGTCCATCGGCGATCAGCTTCGCCGCTGCCGTACTTGTTTGCGCACGCTGAAAACCGAGGTGGACCTGGCGCACGGAGCTCGTTCCATCCTGGAGCAAACTGGCGCGGAACTTCTTTGCGATCGCGGCCACGGCGTGCTGCACATCCCCGTGAATGAAACCGGATCGGTTGATCAGGAACGGTGGGCATATCTTGACGAATCGTGGATCGGACTCCTTGGCAGCGAGCCCGAGCGATCGCCGTTGCTGCGAAAAGACTGATCCTGCCCAGCGCGTCTAATCCTTACTCCACGGCGGCACCACGCCGGTCATGCGTGCATACGCAACCAGTTGTCCCATGTGTTCGTTAGCATGAACCAAAATCCGCAAGTACATGCCATCGACCGTCGCATCACGATCCGCAATGTGGACCTTGCGTTCGAGGTCTTTGGGCGTCTCGGCAGCATGCGCTTGCTTGATTGCCTCCAGCGAACGCTTCAGCCACGCAATCACCTCGGGCTTCGACGTAATTGTTTTTCCTGCGTCCTCTTTCAGATCCGCGGGCCACTTCGGACCGGTAACACCGAGGAGATAATAATTGGCGGTAACGATGTGCATATAAACTTCGCTTATCGAGCGAACTCCGGGTACCGGTCGCCACGCGAATTTCTCGGCCGGGGTGGCTTCTGCCAGCGCAATCAACTGCTCGGAAACGTGCAGCCACTCCCCGTCATAGCCTTCCCACAATCCCTTGGGCGCAGCCTGCGCAAACATGCTCGGCGCGCACATCATCACCAGTAACACTGCCGTCGCGATCCGCGTTCTCCTCCCGACCTCCCTTTCAATTCGCTTTTGCCGCAAAGAACTATACTGGCGAACTCCGCTTTCAGGGAGTCCTTCGTCCCGGAAGAACGCTCGTGGGCATCCTTCGCTACAATGAAGCCCGTGGATAACAAAGCCCTCGCCAATATTTTTTACGAGACCGCCGACCTCATGGAGGTCCAGGGCGACGACAGCTTTCGCATTCGCTCCTACCGGCGCGCTGCCGAGGCTATTGAAGGACTGCCCCAGCAGATTGCCGACATCGTGCATGACGACAAAGCTCTGCTCGCCATCCCCGGCATCGGCAAAGGCATGGTCTTCAACCTGAAGGAAATCTTCACCGAAGGAAAATTGAAGATCCATGCCGAGCTGCTGGAGAAATATCGTCCCTCGATGCTCGAGTTGCTGAAGATTCAAGGCCTCGGTCCGAAGACCATCTCTCTCCTCTGGAGCGCCTTTGGAGTGAGCGATGTAGAGGGCGTGGAGAAACTCGCGCGTGAAGGTAAACTGCGCACCCTGCCACGCATGAGTGAAAAGAGCGAACAGAAGATCCTCAAGTCGATCGAGACCTATCGCAATATCTCCGGACGTTTCCTCCTCGACACCGCCGATCAAACTGCGCTGAAAGTCATCGCGCATCTTCGAGAGATGCCGGGCGTGGAGAAGATCACTCCCGCCGGATCTCTGCGCCGTGGACGCGAGACGGTTGGTGATCTCGATATCCTCGTCACTGGACCGTGCGCGAAGGACCCAACGCAACGCGATGCGGTCATCGAACAGATCGTCAAGTTTCCCAGCATCCTGGAAGTCCTGGTGAAAGGCGAGAACAAGGTCAGCTTCAAGTTGCGCACCGGCATGCAGGTGGATGTTCGCGTCCTGCCGCCGGAATCGTTTGGCGCGGCGATGCAGTACTTCACCGGATCGAAGAACCACAACGTTACCCTGCGGCAGCGCGCGCTCAAGATGGGCTACACCCTCAATGAGTACGGTCTGGCAAAACTGGACGACAACTCCATCGTCGCCAGCCACACCGAAGACGACATCTACAACCAACTCGGACTGGATTGCATTCCGCCGGAGATGCGTGAGAATTGTGGCGAGATCGATTTGGCGGCGAAGCACAAGTTGCCGAGATTGCTGGAGCAAAAGGACCTGCGCGGCGATGTGCACATGCATACCGTCGAGACCGACGGGCGCTGCACGATCGAAGAGATGGCGGAAGCTGCGAAGGCGCGCGGCTACCAGTACATGGCGATCACGGATCACTCGAAGAACCTGGCCATGGCCAATGGTCTCGACGACAAGCGCGCTATCGAACACATCAAACGCATTCGTGCCGCCAATGAGCAGATCGACGGCATCACGATCTTTGCCGGTATCGAATGCGATATCCTCGCCGATGGATCGATGGATTTGTCCGACGATGTGCTCGCGCAAATGGATATCGTGATCGCCAGTGTGCACTCCGCCTTTGCACAAGAGCGCGCACAGATGACCGAGCGCATCGTCAAGGCGGTCTCCCATCCATATGTGTCTCTTCTCGGTCACCCCACCGGCCGGTTGCTCTTGCGGCGTGATGCCTACACCGTGGATATGGACGCGGTGATGAAAACCGCGGCAAAGCACAAGACCGCGATGGAACTGAACTCTTATCCCGACCGGCTCGATCTTTGCGATGTGCATCTTCGCATGGCACGCGAGCATGGCATTCCCATCGTGATCAACACCGACGCCCATCACACCAGCCACATGGACCTGATCAAATACGGTGTTTTACAGGCACGGAGGGCATGGCTGGGATCCACAAACGTGCTCAACACCCTACCGTTGGAGCCGTTCAAACGGGCAATGAAAAAGGACTGGCCCGCGGCCGTCAGCGTTTGACCCGCGACGAGAGATATTGATCCCTCTGAATTTCCTCTTCCGAGCAGCCGCGCAACATAATTGTGTGCGGCGGCTTCCAATCAGCAGTATGCTTTGCCCAACTTCGGAGTGAAAGGAGGCCCCATGCCGGAGAACAACACTGCAACCACGAAGGCCAAGAAGCCCGAGTACGATGCCGGTCATATTCCCATGACCGAGGAATTGGACGACGCCAAACATAGCCTACCGAACATGGTTCCTGTGCTGATCGCGTTGGTCATCATCGGGGCTATCACAGTGGTGGGTGCCTACCTGCTCCGTTCCAAGCCGGTGGCCAACGGCACGATCGAAAACGTATTCGCTGTGGAACAGAACACGCACAATACAAGCTTCGTCGCCATGAATGTGACCATCCACAACGTCACCGACAAAACGCTCTACATCAAAGACATCAAAGGTGAGATTGCGACGCCGGCGGGCAGCTTTGTCGATGATGCCGCCAACGCCGTCGACTACGATCGTTACACATCTGCTTATCCAGATCTAAGGCCGGTAATCAAGAAGCCGTTGGTGGTCGAAACCAAGATTCCGCCGGGCGGCAGCGCGGAAGGTACGGTGCTGGTCAACTTCCCGATCAAGATGGCGGACTTTGAACAGCGGTCGGGAGTTACGGTCACGATCATTCCCTACGACAACGCTTCGATCAACATTCAAGGCAAATAGAAATCATTCCGACCCAGTGCCGGACCTTCGGGTCCGGCTTTTCTATTCCGGCTTCTTGAAAATTTTGCGGCGCGCGTGTGCGGCGTGACCCGGCTTCACGTCGTCGTACTTCAGGATGCTGATAGAACCATCCACTTCCAGCACGGCAATCGAAATGTCGTCGATGGAAGCGACTCCATGTTCCCGGAGCGCGCGCATTAACTCATCGCTGGAGACGTGCTCTTTCGCCATGTGCGCCGAAATCACCTGGCCGTCATGGACCAATAGCGTAGGCTGACCCTGCACAAACTTGCGGAACTTGCGATTCAGCCCGGCCCCCTCGGCAATGCCATAGTTCAGCAGCAGCAGCGTGACCGCAGCTACGATGCCACCGGTCAGCGAATTGTCGGGACCGGTCATCGCATTCTGAACGGAATTGCTGAGCAGCAGCAGCAATGTCAGGTCGAAGGGCGTCATCATGCCCACTTCCCGTTTGCCCGTCAGGCGGACGCCGACGAGTACGACGAAGTAGACGGTGAGCGTGCGAAGCAATATTTCCAACAGCGTATGTGGACTGGTGAGCATGCCTCTCCTTGAAGAATGCTGATCATCGCGAACCGTGCCGCCGATTGCAAATAAAAAAGGCCTGCGCGCGCCAGGCTGTTACGAAACGAGGCTTT
>PLWX01000282.1 GCA_003151155.1 Acidobacteriaceae bacterium | reverse complement strand
GGTGAGGCCGCCTGCGCGGTGTCCGCGTGTCTCGAGGCGTACCGCATCACTGGCGACGGGCGCTGGCGCAGCGAAGCCTGGTCGTCGTTCAACTGGTTCCTGGGCGACAACGATCTTCAGATCGTTCTGTACGATTCCAGCACCGGCGGATGCCGCGATGGTCTGCACACCGATCGTGCCAATGAAAATCAGGGTGCCGAATCCACTCTTTCGTTCGTGATGGCGCTTCTTGAAATGCGCCTCCAGGAAGAAGCGGAACTGCCGAAGGCTATGCAGCAAGTGCTCACCAGTGCAGTCGCTCCTCAAAGATCCCGCGCCGCGGCAAGGACCCAATGACAGACCACACCAATCCCAACGGGACGCTACTGCATCGCCATCCCTCAAACCCAATCTTGACCAGTCGTGACTGGCCTTACCCGATTAACAGCGTATTCAATGCAGGCGCAACGCTTCTCGAAGATGGCTCAACGCTCTTACTGTGCCGGGTAGAAGACCGGAGAGGACTCTCCCATCTCTGCGCGGCAAGGTCCGTGAACGGAGTGGACGGGTGGAAAGTCGATCCGACACCAACGCTGGTGCCCGACGCAGATCGATATCCCGAAGAACTCTGGGGGATCGAGGATGCTCGCATCGTATTTGTGCCCGAGCTTAAACAATACGTCGTTACCTACACCTCATATTCGCGCGGTGGTCCGGGAGTATCTCTCGCGCTGACCAAGGACTTTCGAACCTTCGAGCGCTATGGCGTAATCATGCCGCCGGATGACAAAGACTCGGCCTTATTGCCTCGCAAAATCAACGGTTACTGGGCGCTAATCCATAGGCCAATGACGCCTCTTGGTTCCCATATGTGGATTTCCTACTCGCCAGACCTGCATCATTGGGGGCATCACAGGTTGATTCTGGAGGCGCGGCGTGGTGCATGGTGGGATGCAAACAAGATTGGTCTTTCTCCACCGCCGATCGAAACATCCCGGGGATGGCTGACGTTATACCACGGTGTGCGGCACACGCCTTCGGGCTGCCTATACAGGCTGGGCGTTGCGCTGTTCGACTTGGAAAACCCGGAAAAATGTTTGTCAAGAGGAGACTCTTGGATCTTCGGGCCGGAAGCAGACTACGAGCGGAATGGCGACGTAGCCGATGTCGTGTTTCCATGCGGATACACCATGAATCCCGACGGAGATACGATCAACATCTATTACGGGGCTGCGGATTCCTCGATCGCGCTCGCTCGAGCAAGTGTGCGCTCTCTCTTGGAGTGGCTGGACGCGAACGGCAGCAGTGATCGCCGGCATTCCCCGTAGGGATGGGACCAGGCAGGTGCCGCATAGAAAGAAGAATCCACCGCGATCGGGACGGTCACTCCCGTGGAGGCATTTATGGCGTTTAACCGGGAAGTGCCTGGAACGGTCAACGTGGGCAACCCCATCCAAGACCCTTCCTTGAAAAAGATCGAAGCCTATGAGCATCGGAAGGCGCTGGAAGCACAGGCAGGCGCGCTGTGGGACAAGGTTTGCGCGATCATGAAACAGCGATGTTCCGATCTGAATGCGGAGTATGGCAACGAAGTGATTACGAGCGAGACCGAGTCTCCTGGTGCCATGAGCATGCGATTGAACATTGCAGGAAGCGTGAGCAAGCTGAACGTTACGTTTGACGCGCTTTCTGTTTCCTGCGCGCTTAAGTGGTTCTATTCCGGCCCGGCTGGGCGAATCTCGCCCGACGGCAGGTGCCGCATGTACTTCCACAATGACACGGTTGCATTTCAAGCGAATGCCACGCCGTACACGGCGGAAGCGATCGCTAAAAAGATGTTCGACGGTTTGTTGAGTGAGTAGTGAGGACGCATGATAAAGAACACGAGCTTCCCGTTTACGGTCAGTACGTATTCCAGCGGTCAGGCAGTTCCGCGAAGCGACACCTTCCGATTGACACACAAACATGCCGTGGTCCACGAGATCAAGCTGGTAAAAAATCATATTTCCCCCGGTTGCTCGCATTGCAGCTTGCCGGTGCATTATGCATTTGTGAGCTGGTTGCCCTGCGAATCTGCCTCGTCACGAATTCGTCTGCTGATGCATAGGGCTCGGCCGGTTTTATCGGGACTTTAAAAGCATTCTCAAATCAACTCCGCCGGAAAATCGCAAAGGAAGAATATATGTCGAAAACGTGGGAGCACTACGACCTCGGAGCTCATCACCACGCGCGGGCTGCGCACAACTACCAAGAAGCCTCCAAATACAGCCAGGCGGAGGAGCACGAGAAGGCGATGCACCACGCCTATCTCGCGCACGGACACAGCCAGAGCGCGATTCAGCACGAAACCGAAGCTGCGAGACTGCACGCCGAGGAATGTGAGAGTTCTGCGTCGCCCTCGGTGAGAACGACGGTCAGGGAAGAAGCAGCTTAATCGATCTAAATTCGGAGCGATCGAGATCGCTCGCTAGACATGCACCAGGAGATTCGTCATGCCACAAAGCACACACAATAAGCTCGCTGAACTCCACAACCTAGCCGCCCACAGCCACTCCGCTGCTGCCACAGCCCATGGCAAGGGAGATCATCTAACTGCTCACGAACTCAGCAAGCAGGCGCACGAGCACTCGACGAACGCGCACAAGCTATCGGAAGAACTCCACAATGAGGCGAACAAGAAAGCCGTCATTTAAACCTTCGCGGCGGTTGATTCGCAATGACCATGTGTTCCGGACTGAGCAATAGTGATCAGTCGTAACGGCACTTCTCGGTTTACTGTTCCCTCAACCTCGCGAGAGACCCGAATGACAACCGCCGATTTAGCATTGCCGACGACGCATACGGACCCTTCCAGTAGCAATATGCAGGCGCTGGTCTATCACGGGCCTGGCAAGCCTGCGTGGGAGGTCAGACCGCGACCCTCGCTGCAACATGAGAGTGACGCGATTGTACGCATCACGACCTCGACAATTTGTGGCACTGATCTTCACATCCTGAAGGGAGATCTTCCGGCTGTGACCGACGGTCGCATCCTCGGTCATGAAGGCATTGCAGTGGTTGAGCAAGTCGGGGAAGACGTCTCGGAATTTAAGGTGGGAGACAAAGTCATCATCTCCTGCGTCACGGCCTGCCTGAAGTGCGATTTCTGTAAAAAGCGCATGTACTCCCATTGTCGCCACGGCGGCTGGATCCTGGGCTACACGCTGGATGGAACGCAGGCTGAATATGTGCGAATTCCTTACGCGGATGGAAGCCTCTACCACCTTCCGGAGGGCGGAGACGAAGACGCATTCGTGATGCTGAGTGACATTTTGCCGACGGGATTCGAGTGCGGCGTTCTGAACGGGCAAGTGAAACCGGGCGACAGGGTAGCAATTGTGGGTGCCGGCCCTGTTGGCACGGCGGTCTTGCTGACCGCGCAATTCTATTCACCATCGGCGATCATCGTGATCGATCTCGACGACAAGCGCTTGGCAGTTGCGAAGCAGTTTGGCGCAACCGCGACGATTAACAGTCAAGACGGACGCGCTGCCGAGCACGTAATGGAAATGACGGAGGGCGCCGGCGTGGACGTGGCGATTGAAGCGGTCGGCCTTCCCGCAACCTTCGATATTTGCCAGGCGATGGTTGCGGCCGGAGGTCGAATTGCCAACGTCGGCGTCCACGGCAAGCCTGTAACGCTGCACATGGAGAAGCTCTGGGACCGCAACATCTCGCTGACTACCCGACTGGTGGACACGGTAACTACGCCGATGCTGCTGAAGATGGTGGCGTCGGGCAAATTGCAACCGCACAAGCTGGTGACCCATAGCTTCGCGATGGAAGACATCCTCCAGGCGTACGACACGTTTGGAAACGCGGCCAAAGACGGCGCGCTCAAAGTGGTACTCAAGAATGCTGGGGCTTCGCCGACCAAGTAACCGTTTGTTTTGGGAGACTCCGAATGTCTACAACATCCAGGGCCCATCAAGCACCTCTTTTCGCGCTTCTATTCCTTCTCGCATTCGGCAGCTATTCGCACGCGCAGGGCCAGCAGAGCACCGGCAAGAGCCCGCAGTCGACAAACATGGCCGCATCGAGCACGGCCCCTGCTTCGGAGTCGAAATACGTCGGCGCAGATACGTGCAAGACGTGTCACGAGGATATTTACAACAGCTGGTCGAAGACTCCGCACTGGAAGACGACGCTTGACACCAAAGGCGGCCCATCGAAGCAGGGCTGCGA
>PLWX01000073.1 GCA_003151155.1 Acidobacteriaceae bacterium | reverse complement strand
TACATCGCGTCGGCTGACCTCGAAATCGCCTTCCCTGTGAAGTGTGAGTTGGAGGCGAAAAGAAAAATGCGTGTAGTCTCGCCCAAATTGCCGCACGAATGCTCGCGAAAGCAAAGGAAAGTTAGCGCTTAACCGTCTCCCCTTTATCATTCTCATCTTCACGAAGAATCCGCTTAACCGTCTCGTCCACATCGCATTCGTTTACGTTTCAGCGCATTGCCGAGGCGTTTCGCGTCTTCGTCCATGTTTATCTTAATTTGCGCGTCGCGCGCTTTTGCGTCTTGTTCAGCTGCCATGGGCCAAGCTTACGCCTTCTTCCGCAGGCGCGCAGAGAGGGGCAAGCTGGACTGAAGATTGAAACCCCGCCCTACGGTGGACGGGGTTTAACGGGGAAGGGCAACTGGAAAGCCTCAGATAGTCCGCTATCCAAGGCTTACCTTCGGCGTCATTGGCGTCCGCTTCCCGAAAGTCGTGCGAATGTTGCGGCTCTGCCCCTGAAGAAATCCTGCGATAAGAGATTGTCACAACCTGCGGCCCGCCAATGTGCGCCACGGGTCCGTAATTCTCTCTCGACATTGGGGAACGGCGTAAAGTGGATGGCATGACACAGGTTACAGCGCCGCACTTAGTGGATGATGGCGCGGTAAAGCGCTGTTCAGCCTGCACCCAGGTATTCGATTCAAAGTCTATTGCGGACCTGTGTAAGTCTTTTGCGGAACACGTCAGGCTGACCCACAAGCAGAAAAGCCGCGAGGGTCTCAACCAAGAAGGCGAAAGTTAAGTTGATCCCGATAGGGCGCGACAGACCGTAAAGAGCCCCACGCTCTCTGGCCAGATCGCGTGAGGCGCCCCTCCCGCTTGTGCCACTTCGTCTGTCCTGAATCCTACTTGCCGAAGCCAGTCCCGTTAATAGCCCAAACCGGCCCGGCCACTATGAGGGTGCCGCGTATCTGGTTTTCTTTCGGTATGTGGTCTCGTTTGACCAGACCCCAGCGGCGTCAACGCCATACCATCGCTGACGTTCAGTCGATAAAGGAGACCACTTGAAGACCAACAAAAATAGCATCCACAAGCGTTCACGAGAGCCGAGTCTAATCCTGTTCCAAGATGGCAGTACGGTTCCACGCAGCGGAGTCTACGGCGTACTGCACACCCAACACCACGTCACCCTACAAGCTCACCTTATTCAAGGCCACGCTTTTCCATGCTGCCCCCGGTGCGACGGTCCCGTCATGTTCAACCTGATCACTCCGATTGTCGCGGAGTCTGCTTCATTGCGCTTTCGACTGCTGACGCGAGCTAGCAATGCGTGAGCTCAGATATGTAGAGAAGGATGATTTCACGGGTTGGCGTTGTACTGGCTGCGAATGGGAGCACTCCATGCTTCGAATGATCTCGGGCCGTGAGAACAGCCTGGTGGAAGCCCGCGCCGAGTTTGAACTCCACGACTGCCTAGCAACCCCACGATTGAAAAGCGCGGTTGTAGCGCACTGAGCAGGAGGGGAGGCGCATTATGAGTTCACCTGCAGAACGCAGAAAAATTTCCTCGCACTACTTTTCCCCAGAGAACCATCATCAGCAGCAAACCTCCGAAAATGGCGATCAAGCACAGCATCCGGAACTCTTGTCTGCTTATAAATGTCCTCGACCGCGCTCACAAGCATCAACTCAGGGACTTTTTCAACAGCTACGGCTGTTCCCAATACCTACTCACCGAACTGGCTAACTTCCGGGTTGCCCGTCATCCGGGCCCAATCCACCACCAAGAGCTGATCCCGTCCACCTACATCGTTTGATAGACACGATATAAGATAGCCAAAAATGGAGAACTCGCAGTGATCTCGGCTCCATCGAGCAAGGGTTTGACCACCGTCGTCTGGGTTTTGCAGGTTCTGACCGGCTGCCTGTTTCTTTTCGCAGGAGCTTCCAAGCTTTTCGGAGTCGCCGAAATGGTCAATTTCTTCGCGCAGGTTGGTTTCGGGCAATGGCTTCGTTACGTCCTCGGAGTCCTGGAGGTTGGCAGCGCCGTGACGCTTTTCTTTCCGCGGCAAGAGCTTTCTATGGAGCGGTGGTGCTCTGCGTGTCGCTGGTAGGACACATTGTCATCCACGCGGAGGTGCTCCACCGTCCCGCTGCGTTTCTCGTGTTCCTGCTTGCAGTAACTTTCCTGATCGCCTACCTTCGCCGGCCTTCAGCCAACACCTGAGATTGCCGAACCGCACTTGGTGCCACATCCTGGCTACAACAGCGCTCCAACCACCGATGCGGATTATTCCCTGAAGGCTAGAGTCCGGCCCAGTCATTTGATCCGAGCATCAGGCGATAAATCCCGGATGGTCGACTAACCTTACCTTACCGGATTATGGAAGGTTTGCCCGTTATTCGGGAAGAATCGAAGATGTTTGGATGCTGCAGAGGATGCTCTGGCGCAAGTTCATCGTTTGTTGCCATACAAATCAATTCCTAAACGGACTGGGGATGCATTCTTTGACTCGTCACCATCGACATGCGATGAGAAAAGCTCGTGACGTTTCTTGACCGTAGTACATCCCCAGCAAGCGCAGAACGTCGTCGATCTGGTGCCCGCCCTCTACGATCCGTCGCTTAGAAGACCGCTCGGAGATTTAGCTTTACGAGTAAGTTCTAATATGCAAATATATACATGTTCTTATGTCTGAGCTATCCGCCTTTACCGCTGAATTTTTCAAAGCCCTCTCTCACCCCTTGCGAATCAAGGTCTTAAGCGCTTTGAGAGATGGCGAGGTTGGAGTGAACGACCTGAGCGTGCGGTTGGATGTTGAGCAAAGTACGCTCTCGCAGCAGCTGGCCGTCTTGCGGAAAAGCAATATTGTCGTGGGGCGGAAGGATGCACAGAACGTATTCTATTCGGTTCGCGACCGAGCTATTTTTCGCCTGCTGGACGATGCGAAGCAGGTCTTCAACAACCACCTGATTGACATTCGGGATCTCTTGACGCAATTGACCCCGCCTGGCGGAAGGTAAGTCCGCAACTTTGTCGCCAATTCCCATTAGCAAGCAGTGTTTGAAGGCCGAATGACTTCCCTTGCATTCAATGCGTTCTTGGCAGTGTTGCTTTTCGTTCCAGCCGTGACTCTGGTGTCACGCTGGTGGAAGGGCGCTCGCGTCTTCGCATCACTGATTCTGCTGACGGCCACGCTGCTGGGTGGGGCGGTTGGCGCGGCGTGTTGGTGGGGCGGCATCGGAGTAGCAGTTGATCTGTCAGCCTTCACGCCGGTTCCGTTTGCACTGATGATTGATCGTCTGAGCGCTTTCTTTCTCCTGTTGATTTCCGCAGTGTCGGCACCCGTCATCTTGTTTTCGCTTTCGTACATCGAGCGGCATTACGAAGGAGCGCGCCGAGTCTGGCTGTGGGCCCTATTGCCATGGTTTTTGCTGTCGATGGTAATCGTGGTCACCGCTTCCACGGGCTTTGCTTTCCTGTTCGGATGGGAGCTGATGACGCTGGTCTCAGCAGGGCTCGTCATGACCGACGGCGATTCCCAAGAGCGCCGACACAACACCTTTATTTATCTCCTCATGATGCATGCGGGTGCCGCGGCCGTGTTTGCCGCCTTCATGCTGTTTCTGCCGCACAGTGCCGGACTTCAATTCGCGACGATGAGCGCCACCGGCACGGCGATGTCTCCCGGAGTGCGCACAGCCGTATTTCTGTTGGCCTTCGTCGGCTTCGGCGCGAAGGCGGGCATCATCCCGTTGCACCTGTGGTTGCCGAAAGCGCATCCGATCGCCCCGAGCCCGGTATCGGCACTGATGTCGGGCGTGATGCTCAAGACCGCCGTGTATGGGTTTATTCGCTTCGCGTTTGACTTCCTCGGAACTGGCCCGAGTTGGTGGGGATACGTCGTACTACTGGCTGGAGCCCTCTCGGGCGTGCTCGGTGTCCTCTATGCTCTCGCTGAAAACGACCTCAAGCGCCTGCTCGCTTACAGCAGTATCGAAAACATTGGAATCATTTACATGGGGCTCGGCGCATCGCTGCTGTTTGCTGCCTTCCACGCTCCGGCATTGGCTGCCCTGGCACTTTGCGCGGCGCTGCTGCACTCGCTGAATCATGCGTTGTTCAAGAGCCTGCTGTTTTTAGGAGCGGGGGCGGTTTCCGACTCGACGCACACCGTCAATATCGAAGAACTCGGAGGATTGCTGCGGTGCATGCCTGGCACCGGAACTGTGTTCCTGATGGCTTGCTGCTCGATCGTCGGGCTGCCGTTGTTCAACGGTTTCATCAGTGAATGGCTGACCTTCCAGAGTTTTCTGGCGGGAGCGACGATCACAAATATCCCCCTGTCGATCATTCTGCCCCTCATGATTGGCGTGCTTGCGTTGATTGGAGGCTTGGCTGCCGCCTGCTTTGCGAAGGTGTATGGCGTGGCATTTCTCGGGCGCCCCAGGAGTGCGAACGCAGAACATGCCCTGGAAGTTCCGCTCACGATGCAAGCGGCAATGATGGTCCTAGCGGGTGCATGCGTTCTAATTGGCATTTTCCCTGGCTTCGTACTGCGGCCGCTCGGCGTGAATGCGCAGGAGTTGTTGCGAGGAGGTATGTTGCCGTCGGTAATTGCTCCTCTGGCGGGCTTGATGCCGCGACTCGCGTTGGGAATCGCCGTAATATTTGCTGCCGTTGCGCTGGTCCGTCGCGTTAGGCGCACGACATCGACCTGGGCGTGTGGACTTGCGGGCCTGGACAGCCGGATGCAGTACACATCCACCGCATTCTCGAAACCGCTTCGTAAAGTATTCGCGGAAGTCTACCGGCCGGAACGTGCCGTCGAGGTCTCGCCTGCCGACCGTCCATATTTTCCGACTTCCATCTCTTATCGATCGGTCCGCACTACCTCCTTCGAAAAGTCACTTTATCGTCCCGCCGTAGAAGGAATCGTGTCGATCGGACACCGTTTACGCCGCTTGCAGACAGGAAATATTCAGGTGTACCTGCTTTACATTTTCCTGGCGCTCATCGGAGCGCTGGTCTTCATGAGGTTCGTATGAACGCCGCAGTCAGCGTCTTTCAGGCAGTGCTGCTCCTACTGCTCGCGCCACTGCTCCAAGGAACCATCGCACGAATTAAAGCCCGGCTACAGAACCGGCAGGGAGCAAGCATCTTCCGGCCGTACCAGGAACTGCTGAAGCTGTTCCGCAAGGAAGATCTCGTACCAACCACCGCATCGGCGCTGTTTCGCATCACCCCCGTCGTAGTATTCGCTGCAACATTCGCAGCTAGTCTGTTCCTGCCGGTATTGCATGATGCAGCGCTTCTCGGTATGGGTGGGGACTTTGTAGTCGTCGTTTATTTGTTAGCAATGTCACGTTTCTTCCTGATGCTAGGAGGAATGGATGGAGGCAGCGCATTTGGCGGGATGGGCGCAAGCCGCGAAGTTCTGGTATCCACGCTGGCAGAGGCACCACTATTGCTGGGATTGACGGCAGTGATGATCGTGTCCCGGACGGCAAGTATTTCGGGCGTGGTGCATTGGACGTTGCAACAGGACCTTTCCCAGTTCTCCGCGGTGCATGCGCTTGCGTTGGCGACACTCGCGCTCGTGGCCATCGCGGAAACCGGACGCATCCCGGTTGATAATCCGACAACCCACCTGGAACTCACGATGATCCACGAAGCCATGATTCTGGAATATTCCGGCCCTAGCCTCGCTTTGATTGAATGGGCAAGCGCACTGAAACTCACGCTGATTTCGGCCCTACTCATCGGATTGTTTTCTCCCTGGGGAATCGCGGCGGCGGGTTCGCTGTTTATGATCGCCCTGGCTCTCGTGGCATTGGTACTGAAGCTGGCGATCATAAGTCTTGTGCTAGCCATTGTGGAGAGTGGAATCGCGAAACTGCGGATGTACATGGTTCCCGATTTTCTTGGTGTTGCTTCTGCGCTCGCCCTACTGGCTATCGTGTTTGCGGGGATGGGGAGGTAATGGATGGAGCTGTTTGAGTTCGCTGCGGCAAAGGCATTAGCGTCCTCCGCCGCGTTCCTATTAATGACACTTTTGCTCATGGCCGCCGCCAAGAGGATCTCGACATGCGTTGCATTGTTTGCCGTGCAGTGCGCGGTGATCACGGCGCAAATCCTGGGCATTGCTTACGTACACCGTTCCGGGGCAGCGCTTGCTGTGGCTGTCATGGTCCTCATCGTGAAAGTGATCGCGATTCCGTATGCGTTGATGTGGATCGTAAAAGAGATCAAGACAGTGCGCGAGGTAATGTCATCGACAACCGCGGCACAGTCCGTCTTCATCACTGCGGGGCTCATCCTGTTGTCGTTCTTTGCCGTGCAGCCT
Source organism: Acidobacteriaceae bacterium (assembly GCA_003151155.1). GTDB lineage: Bacteria > Acidobacteriota > Terriglobia > Terriglobales > Acidobacteriaceae > Korobacter. The sequence goes on along the minus strand of PLWX01000073.1, from coordinate 6,728 downwards.
TATGTCCGCGCCCTGCGAGTGGACGAGAACATGCTCGCCGCCTCCATCGCGCTGGTGCTGACCGGTGCGTTCCTGATGGTCAGCCGGAAAAAGGCGTTGATGCAAGTGATTGGCCTGCTGGTGCTGGAAAACGGCATCTTCCTGGCCGCCCTGATCACTACCTTCGGCATGCCGCTGATCATCGAGGTCGGGATTTCTTTCGACCTGCTGATGGGAGTTTTTCTGATGGGGCTTTTCGTCTTCCGTATTCGTGACACGTTCGATCATCTCGATGTGTCCAAGCTGCGCCGGTTGCGGGGTTGATGCCGATGACGCTTCTGCTGCCCCTGCTGGTCCCGCTGTTCGGGTCGTTCCTCGTGTTGTTCTGCAAGGCTCCGCGGCATGCGATCCGGGTGGCGCTGGCGATCGGAACCCTCGAGTTGATGGCCATTGCCAATGTCGTGCGAGTCGTCCACCTCGTGGAAGGAGGAATACAGGTCGGACAGTACCTGCGGGCCGATGGGCTCACCTCTTTTTTCCTGGTCAATATTGCGGTCGTGTTCGGTTTGGTGCTGGTGTACTCGGTCGGATATCTGCGTTACATACCGAAAGGACGGTTCTCGTCTCCCAGGTGGTTTTTCGCACTCTTGTTCCTGTCGCTGTTCACGATGATCGCGGTGTATCTTTCGGCAAATCTTGGATTATTGTGGATTTGCGTCGAGGCGACGACGCTCGCTTCCGCTTTGCTGGTCGGCTTCTATAACACGGAAGGCGCGGTGGAGGCAGGCTGGAAATACCTGATAGTCTGCACCGTCGGTATCGCGTTCGCCCTGTTCGGCACCATCACGCTTTACCTGGCCGCGGTCCGGAGCGGCGTGCCGCCGGATTCGGCGCTCAATTGGTCCACGCTGATGGCGGCGGCACCGCGCTTCGGCGGCGCCGCTGACCTGGTCAAGATCGCATTTGTTTTTGTTACGGTGGGATACGGAACGAAGGTCGGTTTTGTGCCGCTGCATAGCTGGCTTCCCGATGCTCATGCCGAGGCGCCTTCGCCCATTAGTGCGATGCTATCCGCGGTGCTCTTGAACTGTGCTCTCTACGCGCTGCTGCGCTTCGACGCCATCACCTCACGGGCTCTTGGAAGCGGATTTCCCCACCTGCTGCTGCTGATCTTCGGTAGCCTCTCGGTGGTGGTGGCGGCATTGCTGATGCCGGTCCAGCGCGACCTCAAGCGGCTCCTAGCCTACAGCAGTATCGAGCATATGGGTCTGATCGCCTTGGGTGTCGGACTAGGCGGCACCTTCGGCCTCTACGGGGCGCTGCTGCATGCCTTCAACCATTCGATCGCAAAAGCAATGCTCTTCTTCACTGCGGGCAACGTGCGGGAGAACTTCTCCACCTTGCGGATGGAAAAAATCCGCGGCATGGCGCGCTCCCTGCCTTTGACGAGCACGGCGCTGGTGCTGGGTGGTCTGGCGATTGCCGGCATGCCGCCGTTCGGATTATTCATTAGCGAGTTCTTCATCTTGAGCGCCGCATTTTCGACAGGAAATTACCAGATCGCGACCCTCGTGCTGGTCTCTCTCTCCGTCGTCTTTGGTGCATTGCTCTATCACTTCCAGGGCATGCTGACGGGAGATCCGTCGACTGCGCCCACCCACCCGCGATGGCTGCGGTCCGAGTACGTTGTGATGGGGGTTTGTGCGGCATTGCTGCTAGTTTTGGGCATGCACGTTCCACGCGCGCTCTCCCAGCTCTTGCACGTTGCCATGGGGGTGCTGCAATGACCCGCGCTGCCCAGTTCGGAAAAACCGGCATGCCCGAGATTTTTCGCTTATTACAGACCGGGAACGTCCGTCTGGTGTCGATCTTCGGCAGCCGCGATGAAGCGAACAAGCTTTGGGTGCATTACATTCTCGATGTCGACAACTGCGAGTACCGCGTGCTGAGTGCGCCGGCCGATGCCCCGATCCCGTCGGCCACCGCGATCACCCCATCGGCCGCATGGTACGAACGCGAACTCCGGGACCAGTTCGGGATTCAGATTGATGGACATCCCGATCTTCGTCCCCTTTTATTTCACGAAAACTGGCCCGATGGGGTTCATCCTCTGTCCCAAGAGGTGCGCGACGTGCCCTGGGCAAGCGGTGCCTATCAGTTCCTGAAGGTGGATGGCACGGGTGTCTGCGAAGTGCCGGTAGGACCGGTGCACGCAGGCATCATTGAGCCAGGTCATTTCCGATTCAGCGTGGTTGGCGACACCGTTCTCCATCTGGAGTTGCGTCACTTCTACACGCATAAGGGGACTGAGAAACTGTTCCAAGCGATACCTGCAATGGACGGTGCACGAATTGCCGAATCGGTCTCGGGCGACAACTGCTTTGCCCATGCAGTTGCGTATAGCCAGGCGGTGGAACTGGCTTGCGATGCTGCGGCCCCACGACGAGCCCAGGCCCTTCGCCTCGTGGGCCAAGAAATGGAACGGATGATGGCGCACATCGGCGATGTCGGAGCGCTTTGTGGAGATGTTGGCTTCCCGGTGCCGGCCGCTTACACGAGCCGGCTCAAGGAAAGCTTGTTGCAAGAATCCGCAGACCTTTTCGGGACGCGCTATTGGCGATCGATCGCGGTTCCGGGTGGAGTCACAAAGGACATTTCCACCGCGAATGCCAGCCGCTTGCGACGGACAATTACCACGATTGCAGCCGAGTTTGCTGAACTGGCGCAGGCCATTCTGGAGACTCCCTCGGTGCAAAACCGGTTCGAGTCCACGGGCGTGCTGAAGGCAGCCATCGCCCAAGACTTGGCAGTGGTCGGCCCTGTTGCCAGAGCTGCCGGCCTGCGCCTCGACGTCCGCAACGACCATGCCTATGGGGCGTACCGAAACTGGCTATTCACACCCGCGATGTATCACTATGGCGATGTTCTCTCGCGCGCGCGGGTCCGCATCGATGAGACCGCAGCCTCTGCGCTGCTGCTGGAAGAGGTACTCGAGGACCTTCCGACGGGAGACGTTCTAGCCACCTTCGACGTGCTCGAAAACGCAACAGGTTTTTCGGCGGTCGAGTCTCCTCGAGGCGAGCTCCTGTACTGGATAGAAATCCGGGGCGGCCGAATCGCCCGATGCCACATCAAGTCTCCGTCGTTTCAAAACTGGCCAGCCCTGCCACTCACGATGGCGGGCAACATCATTGCCGACTTTCCCCTGATCAACAAAAGCTTTAACCTCTCCTACTCCGGATGTGACCGATGATTTTTGACCTCGTCAAACAGAGCCTGAAAAGCCCGCGGGTACTCATCCCGGTGGAGGAATTACTCGGTAACGCCCAGGGCAGCCGTATGCCCGAGGTCAAGCCGGCGCTGTTGACGATAACCATTGCCGAGCGCATCGTCGCGGCCTGCCCCACCGCGGCGCTCGCGCTCGAGAAGACGGAAACAGGGTCTTTTCTCACCCTTGATTACGGGGATTGCATCGGATGTGGACGGTGCCATGCGTCCGGCGATGGCGCGGTCGTGCGCGCCCAACGCCTGCTCTGTTGCGGCGTCGGGAGAAGTGCTTTGGTAAAGCGATGGGACTTGCGAAACGGAAAAGAAGTACTCGCGGAGGAAGAAAAGCTGGCCTCTACGGCCGGGAAGATTCGTGCGCTTTTGGGCCGCGCGCTCAACATCCGCCAAGTCGATAGCGGTTCGTGCAATGGATGCGAGGCCGAAATCACGGCATTGTCCAATCCCTACTATGATCTGGAACGTTTCGGGATCCACTTCGTCGCCTCGCCAAGACACGCCGACATGTTATTGGTTACCGGTCCGGTAACCCGCAACATGGCTGAAGCCGTGAAACAGACGTATGCAGCGACGCCATCACCTAAATTGGTCGTAGCTGTAGGCGCTTGCGGAACAGGCGGCGGCATCTTCTGCGGAAGCCACGCCATCGTCGGAGGTGTTGATTCAGTCATCCCTGTCGATGGCTACATTCCCGGTTGCCCGCCCACGCCTGCCATGCTGCTGACCGGGATCTTACACGTGCTGCGCGCGGATCGCATTTTTCGACGCCATGCTCCCTCGGCAGGCCCGGAGATTGTCTCAAAACGGTGACTTGCGAGCGCTCTGCCACCTGCTAAAAAGCTGTCCCTCAGGAAACCGGACGACCATTTCGTGGTCGCCCTCGTTTTGGGCTGATGGTCGGCAAACCGGAAGTAATCCAGGTGGCACCGAGCGGATCAGTACCGGAAAGTCGGCTTATGGGTAGCAAACGCTGTGATCGTCGGGCCCCGATCGAAATTGTGCCTGTCGCGAATGCTACAGAATGAGGACTTGCTGGCGGGGGAGAGGGTTTCGAACTTCTCTCCCGGTTTTCGTAAGTTCTCCGTTGCATTCGAGCGGAGTTGCGGGATATTGTTTCCGCCACGGCGGCTGCCCCGTCGTAACGCGATCGACCCCATGTTCGCTGAAAATAGCGGTTCCCACTTTTCTCGCATTTTGCAATCGCCGAACGGATTCGCTCGATTTGAACTGCGACCCGGATTATTTGAAACGGTATGTCTGGTCTGTTACTCCTCGCTCGGAGCTGCCACCGCCATCAACGGCTTAAGCATCTTGGAAAAGACACACCGATGTCCGGACCCGGCAAAGAAGAAGCTGCCCTCCAGCGCCCGTTAACAGGAAAGAGACTCTCCTTCCGGGTTTTTCCCATCGTTTCAGTTAAAGCAGCACGCGTCAGCTCTCAATTGGACATTCTCCCATGATCGGACTAGCGTTAGAGATGAGGTGGTTTCCACCCTCTCCTCTTCAGGTTCCCTGAATATAAGTCAGCCCATCTGAAATATTCTTTCCTTATGCGACACAACCTTAGGAGGTTGAATATGTACGCACGCAATGTCTCTTTCCGCCTGAAATCGAATATGCAGTCTGATTACACCCGTACGTTTGAGAGCCAGATTCTTCCGCTGCTTCACAAACAGAAGGGTTTCAAGGACGAAATCACACTTTGCAATCCCGGCAGTGCGGATGCGATTTCAATCAGTCTGTGGGACAACAAGAAGAATGCAGACGATTACAACACCAACGCGTATCCAGAAGTGTTGAAGACCTTGGCGAAGGTGATCGACGGAACGCCGCAGGTCCACTCGTTTGAGACGGTTGTCTCGACGTTCCATCACGTCCCCGTAACCGTGTAGGGACGGAGAACATGCCGGACGGGAGGGCGGCAAACGCTGCCTTCCGGACTGCATAGGGCTGACCCAAATGGCGAAATCTTCGAAAACGATTCTGTGCATTGACGACGATCCCACTGCCGTGGAGATGCGTCGTCTCATCTTGTTGAGCAAGGGATACGAAGTGCTTATCGCTACACAAGGGGATGCAGATGAATGCCTTGTGCGCGAAACACAGCGTGTCTGTTCGGGATGTGTGCAACTTTGACTGGACGTGAGTTCCCGAACATGCCACTATCCCTCTGGGATATCCATATCTTTCTTCAGTGCACCACACGAACCTGCGATCCCGAGGTTCGTATTGGGGGTAGACATGAGTGCAGAAATTGCAGTTACCACCGGAATATTTGCTTATCGTCAGCATTCAGACGGAAGCATCTCCGCGATATGCTTGCGTTGTTATGCCAACGCAGCGACCGCAAATACATTGTCAGAACTCGCCTCACTAGAGACCCAGCATCGTTGTGCCAAAGCCAACGGCGTGAAGCTTCTTAATCGCGCAGGAACGCAAAAGCCGGACACGATGATGTCGCAGAAGTGATCCCGATGCGCCGCGCCTCGAAGTGGCCAGAAGTTGAACGGCGACCGCCTGCGAAGGCGCGAAGCGCATCACGTTTCAGGGAATCGGCTCAGGTTCGAAATCGGAACAACAATGAGATGGTGGCAATCGCGCCGAGACCAACGATGATGAGGTGCGCAGACTTTATTTTCGGCGAGATACGGTCGCTTAGGGCCACGAGTAACCCAATCACCGCAGCCACTGCGACTAGCGGGATTCCGAAAAACATCCCAATCGCCACGGGCGTAGCAGAAGCTCTCCCCCAGTCTTCCAACGGTCGGTGAAGCAGAAGATTTGCCAGCAACACCGACGCGCCCATCAGACTCGGGAGGCAGAGAACCATCGTCGCAGTGAGGCTTAGAACGATTTTCGACTGCATAAGAAGTTTGCCTCTCTTCAGCGAAAACCTCCGCTCTGAGCGGGAGGATCACTGATGCGTTTGTGGAAGCAGACTGTCAGCGCGTGGGCGCTGCCGAGTTGCGGGATGCTAGCCGTCTGAAGTTAAGGGCGGCGGACATCGACTTGCTCTTTCAGTAAGGAGCGGCGACGACTGCTGTGCGTATCGTGACACTCCACACATTGTCCTTTCACGACTGGCGAATGCTCACGCTGTGCCGCGGATTCCTCATGGCAGGCGAAACAAATCTTTTCTTTCGGCATGAAGAGGTTCATCGTCGTCATATCGCCTTCGGTCTGCGTCATGTGGCAAATGGTGCATGAAAGCGCCATGGCGGAATGCACTGACACGCCATTGGTTTTGTTTGCGTGGCAGGAAGAACAGTTGACATCTCCCGGGATGCTAACCGGATGTTCAACCGAAAAAGCTTGCATCGATGCTAGAAGTAGTAGGAGCAAAGCGATCAGTGTACTCGGCGCGTACTTCATTTCAACCGCCGCTTCGGCTGGTGCGTTGCCTCGGGCTTCCGGGCTCTTCCCACTGGATCACGCTCTGCCTGCCTGAGATCGTTTGCTCATCC
>PLWX01000126.1 GCA_003151155.1 Acidobacteriaceae bacterium | reverse complement strand
GCATTTCTCTTCCCCGGACAAGGCTCGCAATCGGTGGGCATGGGCAAAGACCTCGCAGCTCTTTATCCCGTCGCGCAAGAAACTTTCGACGAAGCCGATGCAGCTCTCGGTTTCAAGCTTTCGCAACTCTGCTGGGAAGGTCCGGAAGAAGAGCTCAAGATGACCGAGATCACCCAGCCCGCGATCCTCACCACTTCGGTCGCCGCTTGGCGCGTGCTGCAGTCCAAGGGCATCGTCCCGCAGTATGTCGCCGGACACAGCCTCGGTGAATACTCCGCCCACGTTGCTGCCGGAACCCTCGAGTTCAAGGATGCCGTCCGCGCCGTGAACAAGCGCGGCAAGTACATGCAGGAAGCCGTGCCCGCCGGCGTGGGCGCCATGGCCGCCATCCTCATGCTCCCCGCCGACGAGGTCCGCAAAGTCTGCGAAGAAGCCGCGCATGGCCAAGTCTGCCAGGCCGCGAACCTCAATTCGCCAAGCCAGACTGTCATCTCCGGCAACAAGGCCGCGGTCGAGCGCGCCGCCGATCTCGCCAAGAAGCGCGGTGCCAAGCGCGCCGTCATGCTTCCCGTCAGCGCCCCTTTCCATTGCGCCCTGATGCAGCCCGCGCAAGACCGCCTCGGCGCCGATCTCCAAGCCCTCAACTTCCGCAATCCCGAAATCCCCGTCCTCTGTAACGTCGACGTCGAACTCGTGACCACCGCCAACACCGCTCGCCACACCCTCACCCGCCAGGTCACCGGCACCGTGCAATGGAATCCCTCGATGCGCAAACTGATCGTCCTCGGTGTAAGAACCTTCGTTGAGGTCGGCCCCGGCGCCGTCCTCTCCGGCCTCATGCGCCAGATCGACAAATCGCAAACCTGCTTCAACGTGGAGGACGAGGAGTCGTTACAGAAAGTTATGAACGGCCTGCTAACGAACGCCGGGCAAGAAGGCTGATTCATCCGATCCCTCTCTGCCGCTTCTTCATCCAATAATCAGCGAGAGAATGTTTCCTACATAGTCTTGGGGAACGTCGCTGCTGAGAAGCGGGAGAGAAATGACAGAGACCTATCGCGCAGTAATGTTGACCAAAAAGGGCGGACCTGAAGTTCTCCAAGTCGTTGAGCTGCCTGTTGAGCCGCCCGGGCCAGGCCAATTGCGCGTCCGGGTGCGTGCGGCCGGCGTCGGCTCCGCCGACTTGATCATGTTGTCGGGAAGCTATATGTACGCGCCGAAGATACCGTTTGTGCCTGGATATGAAATCTCTGGCGTGGTCGACGCGATTGGCGCAGGTGTTACCGATTTCGCAGTAGGTCAGCGTGTGGCGGCGCTTACCGTGTATGGAGGCTTTGGGGAACTGCTAGTGCGCGAGGCAGAACATTTCCTTCCAATTCCTGACGGAGTCTCCGATAGCGACGCGGCTGCTGTGATCTTGAACTATGTGACCGCCTGGCAAATGATTCATCGCGTTGCGAAAGTGCGGCGGGGCCAAACTGCTCTGGTCACTGGCGCAGCCGGTGGTGTGGGTACGGCTGCTCTGCAGCTCTTGAGGCTGGAGGGAGTCAAGACTTACGGTGCAGCTTCGGCGGCGAAGCATGAAATTCTGCGCTCGCTCGGCGCAATTCCAATCGACTATCGCACGGGCACAATCGATCGCCTCACGCGGGCCCTGGAGCCTGCGGGTGTAGATCATGCCTTCGACGCCATCGGGGGCGCCAACATCGGTCGGTGCATCGGCGCTCTTCGGAGCGGTGGCACGCTCGTAGGATTTGGCTTCATGGCTGCATCCGGAAAACTTTCGCAACTTTCCATGTTCGCCAATATTTTCCTTGGTGCACGCCTGCGCGGGCGCGTGGGCAAGTTCTATGGCATCACGATGTTGTACCGGAAGGATACAAAGCCTCTCCGCGAGGATCTACCGAAAATTTTCGCTCTTCTGGCGGCAAAGAAGATCGATCCGCTGGTCCACACCACCTTCCCACTTCTTGCTGCGAGACAAGCATTGGAACTTCTGTCCACGGGTACCGTGGAAGGCAAAATTGTACTCACGAATGACTGACTGCTCGCCCCATGTGCCCCCACGTCTCGCGCCTCCGAGTCTTGGGACGTGTGGGCGTTGATCTGCCTAACTCGTCTCTTCAAACAGTCGGTTTAGGTAGCCGCCGGGGCTGTCAAGTCACAAAATACCCGCAATTCCTTCCAACTTCTTGACTCCGTTCCGGATAGAAGTTCCCGAAATGTGTCCGGTTTACCCCGTCCGAATTGCTATCCTAAAAATAGGGGGCAGGAACTCCTCGCGTCAGCCACGGAGATGCAGCCGGCCTAGTCACTCTCTCTTGTTGTCATTGCGAGGAGCGCAGCGACGTGGCAATCTGCTTTCTGCGGGTGAGAACCGCCAACCCAGTGCTTCATCAAAACAAGTAACGTGGCGGGTATATTATTTGCGCGTGTCTCGCATAGGTGCAATCACGCCAAAGTTAGATCGGGCTAAAAAGCACATCCGGGATTTCGAGCGGATTGCCGGGATTTTCTTGGAAGACCCGTATGTTATCGGCACCAAGGACAAACCTGAAATTGCGCATATAGCGTTCTTCATCGCCGCCGAAAGAACTTTATTTCCTGCCGATCTCCCGCTCATAGTCGGGGACGCAATTCATAACTTGAGATGTACCCTCGACCATCTGGTTTGGCAACTCGTGCTCGCCCACGGCGAAAACCCAAATGAAGCGACTTCTTTCCCGATCTTTAAGATGAACATCAAGACTGGGCAGAAAGAAACCGCGAGGTCTCTCGCACGAAAAACAAGAGGCGTTCACCCCGAAGCCGCACAGGATCTTGAATTGCTTCAGCCGTACAACACTGGCGACTACGCGCTCTGGCATCTCCATCAACTCGACATCATGGACAAACATCAACTCCCGTTGAGAACCGCGACATATCCAGATGTGTGGGGGCTGAGACGGGAAAATGTTTGGCTTTCTAGTGAAGGAGCGTCCCTTGTTTGGGACGTGAAAGTGGGCGATGAACTTTGGCGATTCCCCGCTTCCACGGTGGCTCATCAAGAGGACAACATCAAGTTCCGATTTGATGTAGCGTTCGGCGATCCTACGGTTGTCGCTGGGAAATCAGTTCTTTCGGTTCTCAATGGTTTGGCAAATCTTGTGGAGGAGATCGTATTTAAGTTTGAGCGGTGGCTGTACTGAGCCATGCTTTTTAAGGCATATCCTTCGTGCTCGAAGAATTTGTTCCTCCAACGAAACGCAATCCACAAGTCCGCAGGACGCCTTTTCTGGCTTCAATAATTTGCGAGTTTTCCACAGCCTAAGCTGCTGAAAACAATAATTCGACTAGGGGAGGGGGAGGGGTACCCTCTGAATTTTTCGATCCAATGCGGAAGCGTCCCTACTGCGGCTGGAATTCGCGCGGCGGGAAGGACATTGTCTTGTCCTTCTTCTCCACCCACACGTTGGCTGCCTCGGAGCGGCCGTTGATGATCATTACAACCGTCACGCCGGTGCCGCCGCCGACCGTCGTATAGACCTTGTGGCTGTTGATCAGCCCCCACTGGCCCCCCGGCCCCCAGTCGAGATAAAAGCCGTGGAAGTCGTATTCCTTGTGCCGGTCGGGATGCTGCTTCCAGTCGGGGTCGTGCAGCCACACGCCGTACGCGCCTTCGTAGTCCTTGTGTTCGAGCGCGGTAAAAAATTTATCGACCACGTGCTCCTCCGGCCAGTAGCGGAAGTGCCAGGTCAAGGCGCCGATGAGAATCACGGCGACCACGATGGAGATGATGAGGTTGCGGCGCTTGCGGGCCGGCGCGGGATCGTATTCTTTGGCTTCGAAAAGGGTCATGGGCGTGCGAGCGCCCGTTCTCGCTCGAAGACGGGCTTATGGATACCACTCTACTACTTAGACACCGCGGCTTACAAAGAGCGCTTGAAAAGTGGGGTGGCAATCGCCAGCGTGATCACCGCGAAGCCGGTGAGATATGCAACGTCGTGCCAGATCGCGCCCAGCCCAGCGTCGCGGAGCAGCACGGCCTTGAAGCCATCGACCGCATAGCTGAACGGATCGACGTAAGCGATCGCCCGCAGCCACTTGGGGAAGGAGAAGATCGGGTAAACCGCGCCGCTCGGAAAATAGAGCAGCGTATTCAGGACGCCAAACATCGCCCTGGGCACCAGCGGATCCTCGACGCGGACCATCAACAAAAACATCATCGTATTGAAAGCCATCGAGGTAGCAATGATCATCAACAGCGCGCCGATGAAATTCTTGAAGTGAAACAAGGTGGGAATTCCCGCGATCAACGCTCCCATGATCGTCAGGCAGAGCCCGGCGATCACCGCCTTGATCGCCCCGGCAATATTCAGCCCGAAAACCAGTTCCCAGCGCGTGATCGGCGTGACGAGGTAGCCTTCATGCACCCCGCGCGCCTTGTCGTCGATATAGAGCATCCCACCGCCGATCATCACCGAGATGTACATGGCGAGTGAGATCGAGCCGGGCAGGAGGTATTTCATGTACTCGATATACGGATAGAGTTCGACGATCTCCAGCGCCACCTGTTGCTGGATGCGCGGCTGCACCGTGGGTTGGTTCAGTGCATCCACCAGTTCCTGCATCTTCGCTTCGAGCGATCCGGCGATGAAGTTGTCAGTGTTATCGACCACCACTCCGATGCGGGGATGGTTCTCTTCGTAAAACTTGCGCGAGAATTCCGGCGGAATGATGATCGCGCCCTGCAGCTTACCGCGGCGGACATCGTCTTTCTCGGCCTGGTCGCTGTCGTAGTACACGACATGAAAGGTACCGACGTTTGCTTCAATCGCCGCGAATGCCTCGCGCAATTTGACAGCTTGCGTTCCGTGATCGAGATCGACCACGCCCATCTGTGCGTCGCGGATTTTTCCGCCAAACGCATTGCCCAGAATGATGAGTTGCACCAGCGGCAATACCATCGACACCAGCATGAGGGCTGGCGATCGAACGAACTTCCGCAACTCGCGTTCCACGATGGCCCACATTCGCATCATGGCTGCATCCCCGGCCGCGCGGGCATCACGTAACCCATCGTTGCCTTCACCTGCTCGTCGCGCAACGCACGGCCGGTGTAGTGGACGAAAACGTCGTCCAGCGTCGTGTTCTGCACGTTCAGCGACTTGATCGGGACCTTGGCCTTGACCGAGGACTCCACCAGTTCGGTCGTGGTCTTCGATCCTTCGCCGCTCAAAATGCGATACATGTCGGCGCCCTCGTGCTGTACCGAGGTCACCTCGGGAAGTTTCTCCAACACCTGCTGCCAGCCGGGAGGCGCATTCTGAAACTGCACTTCGATCACGTTCGATCCCGGCACACTCATCTTGAGCGCCATCGGATTATCGAGCGCCACGAGTTTTCCGTGATCGACAATCGCAATTCGATTGCAGAGCCGATCGGCTTCGTCCATGTAGTGGGTAGTGATCAGCACCGTCAGCGCGCGCTCGTCTTTGATCTTGGTGAGCATTTCCCACACCGCCACACGCGAGACCGGGTCGAGCCCCGTCGTCGGCTCATCGAGAAAGAAGATCTTCGGGTTATGCACCAGGCCGCGAGCGATCTCCAACCGCCGCCGCATACCTCCGGAAAGCGTTTTGGTCTGCGCGTGACGCCACTTCGTCAGGTCCACCGCCTCGAGCAGGTCGGTGATGTTCTTCTTGCGCTGCGCCTTGGGCACGCCGTAAAGCTTGGCGTAGATGCTCAAGTTCTCTTCCAGTGTCAGGTCGATATCGCTGGTGAGTGCCTGCGGAATTACGCCCATCGCACAGCGCGCCGCATCGGGTTCTTTCGAAACGTCGTGTCCGTTGATGTACGCAACCCCGCCGGTGATCGGGATCAACGTCGTCATCATCCGGATCAGTGTTGACTTGCCCGCGCCGTTCGGTCCAAGCAATCCGAAGATCTCGCCCTTCTCCACCGCGAACGAAACATCATCCACCGCGGTGAAGTCGCCGTACTTCTTCGTGATGTGATCGACCTCAATCGCCGCGTTCGGATTGGGCGCGATCTTTCCGTCCTTCACCATCACTTACCAGCCTGCTTGCTTTTCGGAACAAGCACCTCGGCCGTCATGCCCGGCACAAGTTTGCCCTGCTGGTTGTTCTGCACCCGCACCTTGATTGCGATGGTCTTGATGTCGCGCTTGTTGCGGCTTACATCGCGTTGGGTTGCGAAGTCCGCTTCCGCTGCCTTGTAGAAGACTTTGCCCTGCTCCGTTGTGCCCCACGGATATTTCACCGTGAGCGTATCGCCCAGGTTGATCGATCCTGCGTCGGTCTCCGGCAGCGGTGCATACACCCACGTGTCGCCGTAATCGACGACCGTCACGATCGCTTGTCCCGGATTAACGACTTCACCTTCACGCGCCGCGCGTACATTCACCACGCCAGTCACCGGCGCAAGCACCTGCGTGTAACCCAGGCGCGTTTCGGCTTCGGTGAGCTGTGCCTCGGCCGTGCGAACGTCTTCCTGGCTTCCTGCCAAGGTGCTCCGGGCTTGTTTCGCCTGTTCGAGTCGCGCCTGGTAGGTATTCACGTCCGCCTCGGCGGCATTCACCTGTTCGGCTGCATTCTGTACGGCCGCTTGCGCCATGCGCAATTGCGCATCGGACCGTTCCTGATCGGCCTTCGAAGCTACGCCTTCCTTCGCCAGCTCGATCAGGCGAGAAGCGTCGCTGCGCACGCGTTCGAGATCGGCTTGCGACTGGGTGTAACTCGATCGTGCCGCCTGCAGCCGTGCCTTGGCATTCGCCAGCGTGCTGGCGGTTTCCGCTTCGGCCTGCACCGCGCCCGAGCGGGCCTGCGCAACCCGCGCGCGATAGCTGGAGATAGTGGTTTCGGCAGCAGCTTTTGCTGCCTTGAGTTCGCCAGAGTCGATGACCGCAATCAGGTCGCCTTGCTTTACCGGCGTCCCTTCGTCGACCGCGAGCCGCTCGATCCGGCCCAGGATCTTGGCGCTAACCACAACATTGTTGGCGTCCACCACGCCGACCAGCACCTCGTCGCTCGATCGGTTGGTGGTCAGCAGGTAATAAATGGCGGCGAGCGTAGCCAGCACGCCGAGAAAGATGAAGAACTTGGATGGCTTCACAGCGTCTTTCCTCGAACTATCGGCGAGGCCTCGGGCCTCAAGATGGCAGTCACGTGATCGATCAGTGCCGCTCTACGGCCTCGCAAGGCTTCCGGCGAGAACGGATCGTGCCGCCCGATGGCTCGGGCCACCGGCGTGCTCACGAAGTAGAACACCGTCATGCCCACGATGCTCAGGATGGTATTCATCGGATCCACCGGCCGCACTTCCCCGCGGCGTACGCCGTCCTGCAGGATGGTCATCAGCGCTTCGAACAGCTTGCGGAAGTATTTATCGGCGAGGTATTGAATGTGCGGCGACTTGCCGGCTCCGGCTCGCATCATCTCGCCTTGCATCAGCCGCGAATACGCCGGATTCTCGGAGATGTAGTCGAAGTGAGTGACAGCGTAGAGGACGAGTTTCTCCAGCGCACTTCCCTGGCTGGTGAGGACCGCCCGCTCGCGCTCGAAGAGTCCGGCGAACACCTGCTCCAGGGTGGCGCGATACAAGCCCTCTTTATCTTCGAAGTAGTAATAGAGCAGCGCCTTGTTCACTCCCGCTGCTTCCGCGATCGTGTCGGTACGCGATCCGGCAATCCCCTGGCTGGCGAATTCCGCCAGTGCGGCTTTCAGGATTGCCTGTCGCGATTCCTCCGGCCGTCCCCGGGATCCCGCACGCGAAGGCTTTCGATTCCCCACCCCCGGCTTGCCGTGTTGTTGCTTGACGATCGTCATAACTGGACCTTAAACGCCTTTTCTCTCGCCATCCGATAGACTTTCGGGGAATCGCCGACCTATGCCGGTGGGTGGCGAGTCTCTTCATATAATTAACTGGTTAGTTAGTTTTTGCAAGCAGAAAATGCCGGCGATTTGTAGCCGCCGGCACCCGCTTTAACCGCGCTTCAGATGAATGCTGCCGTCGCCGGTATGAATGCGGAACAACGGGCCACCGCCGTTCATGGTTCCGCGTAGATGATTGCGGCTCAGGCTTCCCTGCACGGTGACCGCGATGTCGGAATCGATGTGCCCATCCCCGGTATCAACGTCCAGATCCGCGGCAAGGTCGCCTGGGATCGTAGCGCGCACGCTGCCATCGTGAGTGTGAATCTCCCACGAGCTGGCCATCTTCGATCCGGAGTTCACGTCGAGATCGATATGACCATCACTGGTCGAGAGATCGAGACGATCGAAACGTCCCTCGGTCTTGATGTGGCCGTCGCTGGTATGCCCCCACAGGATGCCGTCGAAATGCAGGGCTTCGATCGAACCATCGCCGCTCTCCAAGCGCGCTTCGCCCTTCACACCTTCCACGCGGATATGGCCGTCGGAGGTATTCACGTGCAAGCGAGTGTTCTCTGGCAGTGTCACGACGACCTTCAGCGAGTAAACGCCGAACTGGAAATGATGGGGAGCAACATGTACCTCGAGTTGCACCCGGTCGCCATCCTGCCGCTGGGTAATGCGAACGTCGTTATCGTTGATGTGATAGCCGGTGGACTGCACGAAAGCATCGATTGAACTCCCAGACCGCGCGGAGACGTCGATGCCGGCATCATTGCTGCGGAACTCGAATTCGGGCTTGCTACCCACATTCCAGGTGTGACGCCATTCATCGGCACGCGCAAGCGACACGCTGCTCACGATAAGGAGTAACAGGAATAGCAGAGACTTGCGATTGATCATGACCTTCCATCCGGGAGGAGACTCCCCCCTAGATGGTACGAGCAAAGTACGGAAAGGTTCACAAAAGAAGAGGCGGATGC
>PLWX01000019.1 GCA_003151155.1 Acidobacteriaceae bacterium | reverse complement strand
GCTCCCTCCGCACAGGAAGAAGCAAGAAAGTTTTATGTCCCGTACCAATACTCGAACTACCAACCCCGAACGCGCCAAGCCCGCCCCAAAAAACGTGAAGCGCGATCCTGTCGCTTCGGGCGAACGGGATGCCTCGGTCAACCGGGCCGCTTCGCACAACTACTTCCTCACCGACAAACTCGAAGCCGGCATCATGTTGCGTGGTACCGAGGTCAAGTCGATCCGCAGCGGCCGAGCCAACTTAAAGGACGCCTATGGTCTGGTAAAGGACAACGAACTTTGGCTGATCAACGCCCATATCGGGCCATATGATCCCGGAAGTTATAACAATCACGAGCCCCTTCGCACCCGAAAACTTCTGGTTAAAAAATCTCAGGTATTAAAACTTCTGGCGCAATCCCGGCAAAAAGGCCATACCCTCATCCCTACCCGTATGTACTTCAAGAACGGCAAGGTCAAGGTCGAGATCGCTCTCGCCAAGGGCAAACAACTCTGGGACAAGCGCGAAACCGAACGTCGCCGCACCGCCGATAGCGAAGCTCGCGCCGCCATTGCCCGAAGCCGCAAAAGCTAAATCGCAGTCGCAGAGTTAGACGGAAGCGATAAGCATTCGTTGCCCAAAAAGCGGGGTTCCCGCTGGAAGAACCTCCTTTCCGCAAAAAGAGGCAGCCCGCGAACGGCTGCCTTTGCATTGCAACTTAGAGCGGACCTACTTTGCCTTTGCCTTTACAGGCGCCGCCTTCTTCGCCTTCAGCGCTTCCTCCGGAGTAATCTCACTCCCGTCCGGCTTCACATAATGAATATCGAACGCGCCATCGGTAACATTGAAGAACACACAAGCCGTGGAGCAAGTGAATTGATGTACTCCCTTACCCGCCAGGTAAACGTAGTCTCCTGCTCCCACCGCCTCCGCCCCGTGGTCCTTCATCTCCGCTTTTCCCTTGCCGGAGACGATGTACAGCCGCTCATTCGCGGTGTGCCAATGCCATGGCACTGAACATCCCGCCGACATCTTGAGTAACAGGCTCGCAGCTTCCTTCATCGGGTCGCCCTCCTGCGCCGCCAATTGCAGACACGCCGGCAACATGGGGAGCGTCATGAACTTAGTGGTCGCCATCTTCACCACGTGCGGCGAATTGGCATCTTGCCCATACACGCAAACTGTAAACACGGCAATGCCGATCAGGCCCAGGAAAACCTTCTTCATAAATCCTCCAGGAGATTGTGATTTGGATCATGCGGCCCGAAACTTTTGGGGCAGATCATACCTCATTTGCCGTAGCACTTGAAACCATCCCACGACCGGTCAATCATCCCGAGTAGCAAAACAAAACAGCCACGCTCATCACGTGGCTGTTTCATTTTTATGTTGTTAATTGACTAGCGACCGCGTCCACCGCCGCCATGTCGTCCGCCGCCGCCGCCACCGCCGGGGCGTCCACCACCGCCTCCGCCTGGACGACGTCCGCGTCCGCCGCGACCACCACCGCCGCCCCCGCCGCCATGCGGACGAGGACCACGATCGCCGCTGCTAGGCGGACGACTGAAGTTCCCCGCGTCATCGCGATTGAAGTTCGGCTCGCCTTCTTGTTCTTCCTCGGGGCCGCCTTCATAACCGCCTTCGAAGGTCACGCCACCGGGTGCGCCGGCTTCCGCAGTCCCGACTTCCGCCCCTTCTGCACCATCGCCGCCGCCCATCTTGGCGCGCTGCTCTTTCAAAACCGCTTTGCGCGACAACTTGATGCGGTTGCCATCGACTGCCAGCACCTTCACCAGGACCTGGTCGCCTTCATGCAGTTCGTCCTTCACATCCTTAATCCGATGCTCGGCGACTTCACTGATGTGTAGCAGTCCATCGGTGCCCGGAATGATCTCGACGAACGCTCCGAACTCCGCCAGGCGCGTCACCGTCCCGAGGTAGGTCTTCCCTACTTCGGCGGTTGCGGTGATGTCCTGGATCATCTTCAGCGCCTGTTTTGCCGCTTCCTGGTCGCTCGATGCCACGTTGACCTTGCCGCTGTCTTCGACATCGATCTTCACGCCCGTCTGCTCGACGATGCCGCGAATCACCTTGCCGCCCGGCCCGATCAAATCGCGAATCTTGTCGGTCGGAATCTGCAGGGTGTAGAAACGCGGTGCGAATTCGCTCAACTCGGTGCGCGAAGTNNATGCCATCGCGCGTGCCGGCAACCTTGAAGTCCATGTCACCGTAATGATCTTCCGCGCCTGCGATGTCGGTGAGGATGGCGTAATCATCGCCCTCTTTCACCAGTCCCATCGCCACGCCGGCCACCGGAGCCTTCAACGGAACGCCCGCATCCATCAAGCTCAACGAACCGCCGCAGATGGAAGCCATCGAAGACGAACCGTTCGACTCGAGGATGTCCGAGACCACACGCATCGCATAAGGCCACTTGTCTTCCGTCGGAAGTACGGCGGAGAGAGCACGTTCTGCCAGTGCGCCGTGACCGATCTCGCGTCGGCCTGCGCCGCGCAAGAACGCCACTTCGCCGACCGAGAACGGCGGGAAGTTGTAATGCAGCATGAAGCGCTTCTTGGCTTCGCCTTCGAAACCTTCCATGCGCTGCATGTCGTCCTTGGTACCCAAAGTGGTTGTGACCAGCGCTTGCGTCTCACCGCGAGTGAAGATCGCCGACCCGTGGGTACGCGGCAGCACATCGACTTCGATCCAGATATCGCGGATCTTGTCGAACGCGCGTCCATCCGGACGCCGCTTCTCTTTCGTCACCTGCTGGCGGAAGATATCTTCCCGCAGCAGTTCATAATATTTGCTGAGCTTCTTCAATCCCTCAGCGTCGTCTGCCGGAATTGCTTCTTTCAGCTTCGACTTGATGTCTTTGACCTTCGCGTAGCTCTCGCTCTTCGGATACTTCTCGGTGTTGAGAGCGTCCGCCAGCTCGGCGCCAACTTTATCGCGAAGCTGCTTCGCATAAGCCGTGTCGTGTTCCACCGGCTTTACTTCGCGCTTCTTCTTGCCGACTTCGCTCGCCAGCTTGCTGATCAGCGCGCAGATCTTCTTCACTTCGCCGTGCCCGAACTCGATCGCGCTGACGACTTCTTCTTCCGTCGCTTCCTGCGCGCCCGACTCGATCATCACGATGCCTTCGGCCGTGCCGACCACCATGATGTTCAGCTTTGAAGAGCGCATCTCGTCGTACGTCGGATTGACGACGTTCTGGCCGTCAACCAGTCCCACGCGTACTGCGCCAATCGGTCCGTTGAACGGAATGTCGGAAACCGCCAGTGCCGCAGATGCGCCGTTGATGCCGCAGACATCGGGATCATTCGTCGCGTCGGCCGACAACACCATCGCAATCACCTGGGTCTCGCAGCGGAATCCTTCGGGGAACAACGGGCGGATGGGACGATCGATCTGGCGGCTGGTAAGAATTTCTTTTTCGCTCGGCCGGCCTTCGCGCTTGATAAAACCGCCGGGAAAACGTCCGCCGGCGTTAGTGTATTCGCGGTAGTCCACGGTCAGCGGGAAAAAGTCGATTCCCTCTCGTGGGTCGGGGTTGGCACAGGCGGTG
>PLWX01000312.1 GCA_003151155.1 Acidobacteriaceae bacterium | reverse complement strand
CGGTAATGTTCTTTTCTTTCAGTTCTGCGATGGTCATGTTCACCTACGGGAAGATTTTGAAAAGGCGGGATTGGGATTTAAACGCTTCGCGCTTTGGGGGCGCGAGCGGGGCGCGCTTATGCAGCGCGCCGCTGTCCCTCATTCGCGTTCTTGGGTTCCATCACGACCGCGGTGCGGTCAGAGCTGGCAATTTTGTTGAGAATTTCGTTGGTGGTGTCTTGGATACGAGTAGCCGGACGGTGAAAACGCCGCGTGGCTTTCGACGCCAACTGACAAAGCATATAACGGTTGCGTAGAGTGTGTACAGCTTCAAAAACAAGATTGGATCGCATGATAAGTAAGATCTCCTAACGTTATGTATTCGACGGGAGCCGAGCTTGAAAGGCAGCGCTTATTATCCGTGTCGATGCTGCTTCTTCTGCCGCTCGAACAAAGACGCTCAACCGTGGAGAACGGAATCCAGCAAGTAATTGGATGCAAACCCCTCACCTGGGACTCGAATTATTCCACTCGCTCCTGTCCGGTCTGATAACTACATTGGAACTTTCTGACGTAGCCGTAGAATGACTGCTCTGAAGCCGCTTTCCACTTTTCGGGCGGAACCTGAAGGTCGAACACCTTACTTGGGGCTGGAACCCAACGGGATGGACGCAAGGAATATCTACGTCAGAAAGCCGTACCTTAAAGGGCTTTAAGGCCCACGTCAAGGGTAAAGTTCACTCCTGTTCCAAATCAATAAGGTATGTGTAAGTATTTGTATGACTTAGGGTTAGTAGCACAATTGGGGGACGGAGACGGGTCGGGACATGTACCAAAGTAAGGGATCTCCGGGGACGGATGGCGGGGTGAGTGAGATTGCTTCAACCGAGGAAAGGCCTTATCCCGGGAGCTTAGGAAGCGATAAGAGGGATTACGGGTTCCAAGCGGATGTCGTCGGCAGTGGGTTCGCGGTGTTCTTCGGTGAAACGGACGGTACCAGACTGGTCAACGAAGAAGCTGCGTCGGCCAGTTACTTCGTAGCAAACATCCGCGATGGAAGCTATCCAGGAATTCGGCTCGGTTATTCGTCCCCGCCCCAAACACGAAAGTCGGAGCCGGTGATGGAACCGAAGGAGCCCTCTTCGACTAGACGCACCCACGCGTTATTGCGGGTTGGTTGTTTCGAAGCCTGGGATTCAAGTGCATGGGTTTCATCTTTGGGCGATGGAGCGGGCGGAGGGTGGGTGCTATCTGAAATCATGGTTCGAGTCCTGGAAATAAATTAATACGGCTAGGCCCAGTACGTCCTATCCAAGGCTCGATACTGAATGGCCTCGGCGATGTGACGACTCGATTTGCAGAGCGGCGTCGAGGTCGGCGATGGTGCGTGCGACCTTCAGAATGCGATCATGCGCGCGGGCACTCAGGCCCTGCTGCTGCATGGCGCGCTCCAGCATGTGTTCGCCCTCACTGGAGAGCTCGCAGTAGGTGCGGATCTGGCGGGAACTCATCTGCGCGTTGGAGAAGATACGCTCGGCGGCAAAGCGGTTGAGTTGAATTTCCCGCGCGCGCAGCACTCGTTCGCGAATCTGCGCCGAGCCCTCAGGAGCGTTGCCGGAGCGAAGCTCGCGATAGTTCACCGCCGGCACGTCGATGTGAATGTCGATGCGATCGAGCAGCGGGCCGGAAATCTTGGCGACATAGCGCTGGATGATCGGAGGGGTGCACTTACATTCGCGGGTGCGGTCGTTGAAGTATCCGCACGGCTGCGGCTTGCGGGAGTGCCGACAGCAGAAAATATATATACATCCCCTTAAGCGGGGATCACGGCATTGCCGCCCCCAGATTCACACTTTAGGAAACCCTATGATCGTTCCACCAAGGATGCCCCCAGGTCGATCGACTGATTCCTGGGGCATCATTGGGAGCCGTAAATCCTCTGCGATGTTTCTAGGCGGGCATTTCATTTGAACAATGACCGGTTCCCTCCGGGCCCAGGTGACAAACTGACCGGGGTTGACGTCTTTTCAACACACTTCCCTTCTGCACAACATTCGAAAGGCGTTCAAGATGATGTCGCAAGATGAAGTTTTACGAGCGGCAGAATCGAACTCCTGACTTCTACCGTGTCAATCTTCCAAGTTGGTGTTCTTCCAACAACTTACAGGTCGCTGGAGACTGCCGAGCAACGGGGGAATACGCGGAAGCCCAATTTTTTACAGGTGATTTTACAGGCGAGCTACCAGGTTCAAATCCATGCCTTCTTAGGCGATCGATCCTCCGGGTCGATGTAACAGGGCCTCGAGGTCGCCGCGATGGGTTAAAGAGGGCTTTCCTTGAGAACGGCGACCGGATTCACTTGCTCTCGTCAAACCGTCGATGCCATCCACGAGAAAGGCCGATCAGTTCCCACAAGCCGACTTGTCGTTACTAACGCGGGAAACGCTTCCTTGCTGCGATTGCCGCAGCCTCGTTTTCCTTATGGGACAATGGTTATCTGTTGCTTCGGCGCGTCACCAGTCTCGAATGTTGCGGTAATAGTGGTCGTCCCCGCAGCAAGGAACGTGGCGACCCCTCCGGCGTAGGGATAAATGTCGACTATACCTGCTGCGCTCGAACTCCAAGTCGCGGGACCACTGAGATCCAGTTTGCTGCCGTCGGGATAATTCGCTATTGCTGAAAACTGCACCTGTTTTTAGCCGCCAGGCTGAACACGCTGTCTGCCGGAAGAATCTCAATGTTCGGAAGAGGGCCCACCGCCGTCTTTGCCGTACCCGATATGCCATTAACGGTTGCTGTGATCGTGACCCATCCGGTGGCGATACCGGTTACCAGACCGTTGCTGATAGTCGCCACCGCAGGGTTGGAAGTGTTCCAGGTCGAGGACGCCGTCAGATCCTTGCTCACTAATTCAGTCCCCAGTTGTGGAGTACTGTCCGGTCGCTGTGAACTGTCCTGTTCCCCCTACGGGGATGGAGACCCCGGAGCTGCCAGTGACGTCAATCTGCGAGAGTATAGGTTGATTTCGCTGCGCCGCCATTGAGCCGCCGCCGCACGAGACTGATCCCATACCAATCACGAGCAGGCAGAGCAGGTTGGATATAGCCTTTAATTTGCGCCTTGAAATTGCATCCGGGTATTCCGTCCTCACGGACACACATATGATTTTCATTGTTTTGCAAAGCATCGGCTGATCCTTCCGGAGTCGTCGCATTCAACGCTGTGCCACCTGCTTACACAGCGCTCATTGACGAGGCCCATATCCGTGATCCCTGCCCGAACAGCAGCAGGTCGGTGTGCTGCGTGAGAAGGGTGTTGGAGTGAGGATCGCTGAAATTGCAGGCCAATTTGCAACAATGCACTCGCACAGATTGAAGTGCTGAACTGGATTGGGGATGGCCAGTCTCCGACGAAACCGGAAGCCACCACAAAAATCCCACCGCCGATGGAACTAATCTCGCGCTTGCGACATTATAGAGGTTGAAAAAAATGCTGAGGCCCGGAGTTTCCTGGGATGTGCCCTTGGACCATGGATTAACAAAACCAGAAGCAACGGTAGTAGTTGGAGAAATCATGCGTTAAGGTTCCGGAATTAGCAGAAAGCCAGTGTCATCCTGGCCCCTGTAGTCTCCCCGGCCGACGATCTCGCCGCGATCATTAATGCTGCTTGCAGACTCCAGTTTCCAGCCTGAATCGGATGCAATGTAATCATTTAAGTCGCGGAAAGCTCTCGATCGATCCCATACGAATGCGCGTTCGGCGTCCGCAAACGGGCCAAAAGACCCTACAATGACGTCGCAGTTGTTGAGCGCACGTGGCTGAACCGGGTATTTTGGAGACAGTTCCAAGTGAGTGAGGCTTTTCTCGGCATAGAGAAAAATCTCAGAAAACGCCTGCACCACCACGCGACCGCGGTCATTGATTGCGATTGCGGAACTATAACGATCCGGCGGTCCAATCGGCTGGATGCCTTGATTCTCTTTCCACAAGAATGCTTGGTAGCGTCCCTTGGCGTCATACACGTCGCCGATCGCCTCTCCGGCTTTATTGATACTCTTGGCAGCACCGCCGCAGCAACCACCCAGCGCTCGAATCGTGTTCTTGGTCCATGACACCGCATCCGAGGTTTTCTTTCCGGGGAGCAGGGACTCTCCCACAACTTCGTCGGAGTCGCTGATATCGTAGGGTCGAGATTGCTCTCCCGTGAGCATCGTCAGGACGTCATCTGCAAAAATGAATGCCTGATGCTTGTTGAAGGTTCGATCATAGGCAACGCCAGCGATGTGGCCGGAATTGTTCACGGCGACAGCTTCGGAATTGTAGAAGCCCGCGGGTAGAGGAATCTCGTGGAGCCCCGACGGCTTGCTCCACAGCGCGGCGCGATGGCCTTGCGTTGTGCCCGCGACCTGCCCGGATTCATTAATGTGGGCCGGCCGCAGCGGCAACTGGATTACTTTGTAGTGCCCGGCAGCACAACTCGCGGCGTTGGTTTGTCCCACCAGAATCGGACCTGGGGCCAGCAGCATGGCGATGGCAAGGCATAGCAGCTTGATTCCACGTGCATGTCTTGCACATAATCCCACGCTGGCTCCGGAGCCTATTGCGGCGTCAGCTTAATGTAATCGAAGCACACGGTATATCCGCTGCTGCTCGGATTGTGTCCGGTTACGGTGAACTTAAAGGAGTAATTTCCCGCAGTGGACAACGTCACGTTGCCCAGATCGTATTCCTGGAACACGCCGTTTCCATTCGAGTTGTATTCGTCCTCCGTCGGTCCGGCATTGGCGCCGTTGATGGAAAGTTGAAAGATCCCGCGAGTCGGGAATGCTTGGGTCGCGGCCTTGATGTCATAGGTTCCGGGCGTTGCGACATTCAACGTGAAATTGAGATAGGCGCCAGGAGCGGTCCCGTCCGCAATCTCTCCAACTCCCTCTGGAAAACCACCCCAGGAGAAAGAACGAGCGTTCGGCGAACCCGTCACCGGAATCTGGGTGGCTTCGTATTGGATGACGGCGGGCGCACCGGAGGTGAAGGTCCAGTTCAAGATGTCCTGGATAGCCGTAGCGCCGCCCGTGCCACCTGTGAATCCGGCATAGGCCGTATTTCCCCCCACTGTACTGGGAATATTCACAGTCCAACTCGTCGTGAACGTGTCAGCAGGCACGGCCGCATCGGTGATGGTCAAGGTCAGCGAGGTGCCGTTGTAGATGATGTGGACGTTGAACACATCGCCGCTGTGCAGGTTCACGTTTCCGCCGAGGGTCGTGGCTGGAGTGGTCGGCGATGCTCCATTGATATACAGGCCGGTCGAATTCGTCCCCTCACCGTTGTTGTTGTAAAGATCGAACTTCACCGCCACGCTGGAGGGAATGCCCGCGGTGACTCCCGGCGTGTCGGGGCCGTACCCTAAGCCGCCACCCGAGGGACCGAGCGCCGTAGTGCCGTCGTTCTGGATCACGAAAGCGAAGCCGTCTGCGTTGGGAGTTGTCAGTTGGAAGCTGAAATCTGTGGTAAACGACTGAATGTTAAGAGGAGTCGCATAGAATCCGCTTCCCGCCTCCGTGCCCCCACCGTCAGTCAGGCGGAGCCGGGTTCCGTTCAGTTTCGCGAATCCGTTTAGCGCCAGACCCGTGGAGTTGAACCCGCCGCCATAGGTGACATAGGGATTGCCCTTCGCCGTTATCGTGTATGTCCCGGAGGCAACGGCGC
>PLWX01000139.1 GCA_003151155.1 Acidobacteriaceae bacterium | reverse complement strand
ATGAGAAGACTGATCGCAATTCTGCTCTGCTGCATCGTGCCGATCGCACTATTCGCGGCGGAAAACAGCTACAAAGTGAAGTATGGCGGAGGCTCGCTATCCGATGTGAAGGCGGGCACCGACATGAAGATGGTTCTAGAGTCAGACAAAGTCCGGTTTGTACTAGATGGCAAGGATGTCAGCGTAGTTCCCGTTTCATCCATTACGGAGATTAGTTACGGGCAGGACGTTCATCGGCGAGTGGGTGCAGCGATCGGCCTCGCAGTGGTCTCCTTCGGCATCGGTGCCTTGATGGCACTCACCAAGTCGAAGAAGCACTTCGTTGGCCTCACTTGGGCTGATGGTGACAAGAAGGGGGGACTTGCCGTGCGATGCGACAAGAATGAGTATCGCGGGATATTGGCTGCTCTCGAGGGTGTATCGGGAAAGAAGGCAGTGAATTCAGATGCGATGACGGTGAAGAACTAAGTCCAGGTTTTCAAAACATACATCAACCCCGAAGATATCCTCGGGGTTATTTTTTGTGCCTGGACACGCTCAGCACATTCCCGTCCGGATCTTTGAACCACGCCACTTGATCTCCGTTCGGAGGGGTCCACACTCCAAACTCATCTTGCTTCATGAACGGTAAGTTGAATTGCTCGAAATGCACCCCGCCCGCGGTGAGTTCGCGGATGGCGGCGTGAATATCTTCGACCTCCCAGCCGAGAACTGTGCCAACCGCCGGCTTGTGGTTCTTGGCTTTGTTGATGCGGATCTTGGTGCCGTTGGCATCGAAGTTCATCGCAAAGTCGTCTTCGCTGATCAGGCGAAAGCCGAGGATGTCTCCGTAATAGGCCTTCGCCTTCTCGGGATCATTGGTGTTCAGGAAGCCAATGAGTTGGGTAAGCACGGGCATAAGGCGCCTCCGGGGAAGGGATTGTATCGCGAATGCGCAACAGCAGGCGTATTCAAGGAACGGTGCGGATCGCGATCCGATTTCTCGGGTGCAGCCTGGATGCGGGCAGCGTTCGCTTGATCAGCGGTCACCCGATGCTGTCCGCGGTTGCGTTGCGCAGCGTGCAGCAATCGAGGATCGAGTGTAGCGGACCCCCGAACCCCGAGGCGATCCTGTACTACGATTTCCAGCTCAGTCGAAGTGCCACGACGAGAAGACGACGGTGCGGGCGATGGACAACCAGGTGAGTGTCCGGGCGTGCGTGGCGAATCCCCGCCGCTGCCCTGAGCCAGGTTCAAATCTGAATAATGGCTGAAGAATAACGATCATCTGCGACGAGGTCGCCGAAATGTGGCAGTGCGGAATTGGCAGTCAGCAGGTACACTAATCGTTCCAAAACGCTTTTTGGGGAGCACGATGTCGGCCACGATTCTGGATGGCAACAAGATTTCTGCGGAGATCAAGACCGAGGTAGCCGCAGAGGTTGCAGAGTTGAAAGCTACGGGGCTGACGCCGGGGCTGGCGGTCGTATTGATAGGCCACAATCCGGCCTCGGAGATTTACGTTCGCAACAAAGTGAAAGCCTGTGAACTGACCGGGATCTACAGCGAGCAGCACACCCCTCCGGAAACAGTCAGCACAAAAGACTTGTTGCAACTGGTGGAGTCGCTGAACCGGCGCGACGACATCGACGGCATCCTGGTACAACTGCCGTTGCCAGCACAAGTTGATTCCAAGAAAGTCTTGCTCGCGGTTTCGCCGGAGAAGGACGTCGATGGATTTCACCCGATGAACGTTGGGTATTTGTCGACGGTTCGTCCGGGGCTGGTGCCTTGTACGCCCGCCGGATGTATGGAGATCCTGCGGCGAAGCAGGATCAAAATTGAAGGCGCGGATGCGGTTGTCGTCGGTCGCAGCGATATTGTAGGCAAGCCGGTGGCGATGTTGCTGACCAATGCGAACGCGACTGTCACCATATGCCATTCCAAGACCCATAATTTGAAGGAAGTCTGTAGTCGCGCCGATATTCTGGTTGCGGCGATTGGCCGGGCAGGTATGATCACGCCCGAGTACGTGAAGCCCGGATCGACGGTTATCGATGTGGGCATCAACAAGATCACGGACCGCGCCGAGTTCGAGAAGTATTTCGCCGGCGACGCAAAGCGCGAGGCTGCATTCGCTAAGAATGGCTCGACGCTGGTAGGTGATGTACATCCAAAAGTTGTAGAAGTCGCCGGCGCGTTCACCCCCGTGCCCGGCGGCGTGGGGCCGCTCACGATTGCCATGTTGATGGCGAATACGGTCAAGGCCGCGAAACTTCGTCGCGGAAATACTGTTCCTACAAAAGTGGGGTAATCACTTGTTAAAAGTCGCTCTTACCGGCGGGATCGCCACCGGAAAATCTACGATTGGCGAGATGTTTCAGCGCCATGGCGCACACGTGATCCAGGCCGACCGCATCGCTCATGAACTCATGAGCCCCGGGCAGTCCGTGTATGACAAGGTGGTCGAGCACTTCGGCCGTGAGATTCTTAACCACGACGGGACGATCAATCGTCCACGCCTGGCTTCGGTGGCGTTTCCTGATCGCATCCAGGATTTGAACCGGCTCGTGCATCCCGCGGTGCTGGATTATCAGGATCGCTGGATGGACAAGATCGGGGAGAAGGATCCGAACGCGGTGACGATCGTGGAGGCTGCGTTGATCTTCGAAGCCGGCGGTGAGAAGCGTTTCGACAAGATTATTGTCGTGCGGACCCCGTTCGAGACGAAGGTGGCGCGTTTTGCTCAGCGCATGAAACTGACCCACGCCCAGGCACGCATGGAAGTGATGCGGCGCATGGCAGCGCAGCTTTCGGAAGAAGAGAAAGCGCGGCGTGCGGATTACGTGATCGACAACAACGGCGTGCTCGATCACGCGCAGGAGCAGGTCGATAAAGTGTGGAGCGAACTGCAGGAGATGGCAAAGCTGGCGCGGGTGTAGTTACAATCCCCAGTCGCCACAGTACTTTTTGAAGCGGCGCTTGAATTCGGCTTCCGAGTACCGATTCAAGATGCGGCCGTTGTGAGCGTCAACGACGTAGCCGTTGTAGCGGCCAAGGTTGGCTCCGAAGGCGGTACTGTCGGGAACCCACGCCATCATTAACAGGCGATCGGATTTCTCCATCCAGCGAATGGCAGCGACGTTGACCCAGAGAGAATCTTTGCGCATCTGCTCCCGCTGTTGGGCGGTGCACCCGGCGAAAGAGCCCACACAGGCGGGATAGCGACGGGCCAGGTCCTGACGGACCTCGGCTGCGATGTCAACCGCTTCCTCATTTTCAGGACGATAAATCAGAACGCGATAGTTGCCGAGGGCGCCGCCCAGACTGTGGGTGATGGCGACCGCATCGGAGTCGGGAGCCCAGAGGGCTTCAGGACCGACCTGGAGATCGATAGGAACTCGCTTGCCCGGAGCGACAAATTCGCAGGCCGGGGCTTCGAGAGTTTCGGAGATCGTGTCGCTGACCTTCTGCTCTTTCGGGATGCTGTTGCAGGCGATCTCGTACTTGCCGTTAGGCGACGGGACGCGAGCATTCCGCAAAGCGGAATCAGGATTGACGGTGTAGGGGAGAGCTTGGGCGGAGCGGGACCAGGTGGTGACCTCGACTCGTTCGGGCGCAGTCTGGGTGTGGTTTCCGGCGAGCAACGCAGGCGCGGCGAGGATCAGGAGTGCGAGGGCGTACGGGCGAGACATCACAACCTTCTACTTACAATCCAGATTACAGCAGATTTCGCCGGCTGCAATGATTCCTTCGGTGCAAACTAGAATTATTTTCGGGATCGGCATTCATTTGGCAGAAAGTGGAAAAGCCGCCAGTTTCGGCGGCTTCTCTCTCTCCCTTGAACTGTTTTGGGGCTAGCGGACCTGGCGATAGCCGAGGCTGTGCATGGTCTCGTTAAAGGCTTGTTTATAGCCCTTGGTGTAGCCGGCGCGGTAGGCCTCAATGTATTCGTCTTTCTTGCCGCGGCCATCCCAGCCGTCGGTGCCGGTACGGAATTGGCCGTGCTGGTCGGCGCGGTAGCGGCAACCCTTTTCGGCGTCCTGATGGCCGGATTTCGAGCCCTCCTTCATGCCGCGGTCATAGCCGCGATTGGGGTACCAGCGAACGCCGTTGCGATCTTCGTAGCTGGTGCCTTTGTAATCGTCTTTGTCTGCGGCGAAGGCGGTTGCGCCCAAAACTGTCAGAGCCAACGTGCCCACGATCGCCAGTGCTGCAATACGTTTCATGTTCCCCTCCAAAATACCCATGCCGAGTGCCAGAAATACTTCGTAGCTAACACGCCGGAGTGAAAGAAGTTTCGGGGAAAAGATGCGTAACTCTTTTTCCGTAACGCCGGGCGGGAACTTCCTGATTTTTCGAGACGTACCCGGTATTGGGGATTTGGACTGCAATTCGATACACTTTTCGTGGGCTTTGCGTCCAATCTTAAGCTGAGTTCCAGGAATCCTGTTCACCATGCGAAAGATGCTTCGACCGTTCTTACTGGGCGTGCTGCTGGCCGCCGCGTTCTTTTTCGTCACCACCCATCACCGAACCGAAAACCAGACTTCGTCGCCCGATTCGACAGGCTGGATCTCCCGTCCGACTCACCTCGAGTTGACCAATGCTGCCGGCCCGGTGACCTATGACCCGGAGGAGCAGATCAATATCGAGGTCTATAAGAAGGGGTTGCCGTCAGTGGTGAACGTGACTTCGACCACCGTGGCCATGGACTTCTTCTATGGGGCGGTGCCGCAGGAGGGCCAAGGGTCGGGATTCATCATTGATAAGCAAGGGCACATCCTGACGAATTATCACGTCGTACAGGGCAATGGCGCCAAGCTGGAAGTGACTTTGAGTAATCGTAAGAAGCTGCCTGCGAAGATCATCGGCCTGGACCGTTCCCATGATCTGGCGGTGATCCAGATCGAGTCGCCCGACCTCGTGCCGGCAACCATGGGCGACTCGCACGGGCTGGTTGTCGGGCAGAAGGTGTTTGCCATCGGAAATCCGTTCGGTCTGAACGGAACGATGACGCGCGGGATCATCAGCTCGATCCGGCAGATCGTGGAGCCGGATGGGGTGAAGATCGACGAAGCGATCCAGACGGATGCGGCCATCAACCCAGGCAATTCCGGCGGACCGCTTTTGAACTCGCGTGGCGAAGTGATCGGGATCAATACGATGATCGCGACGAATGGCTCGGCGCAGAGTGCGGGGATCGGGTTCGCAGTGCCGATCAACGCCGCGAAGGCCGTGCTGAATGATCTTGTCACCTACGGGACCGTGCGACGTCCGTCGTTGGGGCTTCGCGGATTGCCGGTGACGCCGGAGTTGGCCGAGCAAATGGGCCTGCCATCGGATTACGGCGTCCTGATCATGCAGGTGGTAGCAGGCAAAGGTGCGGAGCGTGCAGGACTGAAGGGCGGTACGCAGCGGGCGTACCTCGGGAATACGCCGATCATGATCGGTGGAGATTTGATCGTCGCGATCGAAGGGGAATCGATTACCGATCTCCAAGACCTTTCACACGCCATGAACTCGCACAAAGCCGGCGACACGGTAAAGGTGACCATCTATCGCGGGAAGCGGAAAATGGTGGTGCCGGTGCAGTTGGATGAAGCGCGGCAGGAGACGTAGGGGTCAGGCTACAGCGACTGCGGATTTCACCTCGTTGCGATAGCGCGCGGGTGGAGTCCCGAACTTGCGTTTGAAGGCGCGATTAAAGGCCTGCTCCGATTCGTAGCCGACTTCGGCGGCGATCTGCGAGACGCTGTGGTTCGTCGCATTGAGCATTTGCGCTCCCATCTGCAAACGCCATCCAGTGAGGTACGACACCGGCGGTTCGCCGAGGAATTGGCGAAATCGCTCTGCGAGGACGGAGCGGGAAACACCGACTTCGCGTGCGAGGTCGGCGATCGTCCAGGGGGCAGCGGGGTTGCTGTGCATTAAAGCGAGTACCTTGCCGACTTCGGGATCGCGAGCTCCGGCCAGCCATCCGGTTTGCCGCTCGGGGAAACGCACCACATAGCGTCGCAGGGTCTCGACAAACAATGCTTCACACAGCTTTGCTAACACCGCCTCACTGCCCGCAGCGCTGGTGCTGGCTTCCGCGATCGAATAGCGAATCGAATTTTCGAGCCACTTTCCGGATTCGTCCTCACGAATATTGACTTTAAAAACCGGAGGCAAGCCGGCGAGAAACACTTCGCTCAGTCGGGGCTCACAAACCATGTAGCCGCACACGAATCGGGTGATCGCGCCGTGGCCGCCCATCCGCGAGAGTTTCAGTCCGCTGGAGAAGATGCGCTGGAGTTCCTGCTGGCCATCGATGGTGTGGGGCGCGGGTCCACTCTCGAAGAGATGCGAGTCGCCGTGCGGGAAGATGACGATGTCGCCGGGACCGAGCGGGACACGCTCCTCATTCACCTGCGCAAATGCCCGGCCTTCGAGCAATAGGTGGTAAACGATCACGTGACCTTCCCCATGACTGATGTAGGGGGCGAGGTTGCAGGACTTCGGCGAGCCAAAACTCCAGGGCTCGGCAAACTCCGCGTTAAAGAAGAAGGCGCTCTCCAGCTTCACAACTTTCAGAACTTTCGACAGTGCATCCATAAAACAACCTTCAATCGAAAGACGCAGGACCCAGTTCTGCGGACGATAGATCAACCTTTGTGCTAGTTAAGGATGCCCGGCTAACAAACGAAGACTCACAATCAATTTCGGCCGCTTCAGCTGCGGAATAGTGTATCTGCGCTTGGGAGCCAAGTCGCCAAGGAGAAAGCACATGCCGCTGATTCAAGTGAAGTTGATCGAAGGCGTCTTCGATTCCAACCAGAAGAAAGAAATCATCACGAAACTCACCAATGCCATGGTTTCGATTGAAGGCGAGAGCCTGCGACCTGTCACCTGGGTGGTGATCGATGAAGTTCGCAGCGGAGCGTGGGGGATCGGCGGACAGGCAATGACGACCGCCGACGTTCATGCGATGGCGGAGGACTAACCAGACGACGCTTCGGGGGCGCAGGAAGGCGTTGCAACACGCCGCCTGCGGACCTTCCGGAGGATCAAGTAGATCCAGGAATATTCCACTCGAA
This sequence comes from Acidobacteriaceae bacterium, assembly GCA_003151155.1. Taxonomy (GTDB): domain Bacteria; phylum Acidobacteriota; class Terriglobia; order Terriglobales; family Acidobacteriaceae; genus Korobacter. The sequence goes on along the minus strand of PLWX01000139.1, from coordinate 27,605 downwards.
ATTCAGAGTTCCCCTGCGCGGGGAAGCAGAGAAGGAGATTTAAAAATGAGGAATACGAATGCAGCCAACGTGAGTGCCCTGCCCAAGATTGTGAACGGCGTTGCGGTGGACGATCTTTTCACGACGATCGATGCGATCAAGGCGTCGCCGAGAATCGCAAAGTTCATTTTCCGTGTGCGAAACCAGTGGGCAGACGGCGGTCAAAACAGCTCAACGGTGGATACGTTTTATGGGGCGGGCCAGGAGCTGAATCGAACGGTGCCCTTCATTCTGGAGGCGGATGAACCGGCGGTTTTACTCGGGTAAAGACAAAGCTGCTAATGCCGGAGAATATCTGCTCCACGCGTTGGCGGCGTGCCTGACGACCTCGATCGTCTATCACGCGGCGGCGCGCGGGATCGAAGTGGAAGAGGTGGAGTCGTCGCTGGAAGGCGATATCGACCTGCACGGTTTTCTCGGACTGGATCAGAATGTTCGCAAAGGGTTCGAGGGAATCCGGGTGAACTTCAAGATCAAGGCCGATGTCTCGGATCAGCAACTGCAAGAACTCGTCCAACTGGGGCCGGCATTCTCTCCGGTATTTGACTCGCTAACCCGCGGAGTACCGGTGACGGTGCGCGGCGAACGTCTGTAACTCGAAGTATGCGGCCTCAAAAATTACAGCAGGAAGGAACCATTATGTTTCCACCGCGAACTCCTACGCGCGTTCAGAAGGCGCATACCAGCATTCTTACGATCTATGACTTTCTTGCGAAGTATGAGCGCTGGACGCGCGAGGGGGGCGCGAAAGGCTGCGATTTCGCACTAGGCAATCCGCAGAACATGCCGCTGGACGGGTTCGTCTCGGCGTTGCGCGAGGCGACCACTCCGCAGAACCCGGCGTGGTATGCGTACAAATCGAATGAGGCTTCTTCACGGGAAGTCGTGCGGGCGTCGCTGAAGAAACTGACTGGGATGGAATATCCGGGGGAGAACATTTTCATGACGAACGGAGCGACTGGAGCGCTCCTGGTCATCATGAATGCATTGATTGGATCGGACGATGAAGTCTTGTACAACAATCCACCATGGTTCTTTTACGAGGGCATGATCCTGAACAGTGGAGGGAAGCCGGTTGCAGTGAATGTCGATCCGACAACTTCAGACTTGGACATCGACGCGATCGAGCGGGCGATCACCGAGAACACACGATTCATCATTGTGAACTCGCCGAATAATCCGACAGGAAAGATTTATTCGCCAGAGACGTTGAAGAGGCTTGGCCTGGCGTTGGAGGCGGCGAGCCGCAGCATCGGGCGGCCGATTTACCTGGTGTCGGACGAGGTGTATCGCGCGGTGGCGTATGACGGGGCCGAGTTCCACAGCCCGACAAAGTTTTATACAAACTCGATCATGATTTACAGCTACGGAAAGACACTGCTGACCCCAGGACAGCGTGCGGGATACATCGCGCTCTCGCCGGAAATCGAGAACGTGGAGGAGTTGCGGACGATTTTGTACTCCTCGCAGATTCTCAGCGGGTGGGCGATGACGAGTGCGCTGATGCAGCATTGCCTGCCGCAACTGGAAAAACTTTCGCTCGATGTGGGGACTCTGCAGCGGCGACGAGATCGGTTTGTGGCGGGATTACGAGCTTGTGGGTACGAGGTTCGGGTGCCGGAAGGGGCTTTTTACGTGACGCCGAAATCGCCGATTGAAGATGATGTGGCGTTTACGGACACACTGGCGAAGGAGGGTGTGTTTTGCCTGCCCGGAAGCGTAGTAAAGATGCCGGGGCATTTCAGGGCGTCATTGACGGCGAGTGACGAGATGGTGGAGCGGGCGCTGCCGATCTTCGCGTCGGCGCGGGCGAAAGTGCTGGAGAGCGGCCGGGAAGGGGTGAAGGTGTAGAGGGTGATAAGCGATCCGAGCTAAAGGCGCACGGAGAATCTGCCGTTATAGGTAGTGCAGCATGAACGTGGTTAAGTACCCTGTTCGGGACACTCATCTGCCGCTCCCGTGGGATTAGTTTTGCCGGGGGAAGGGCATACATTGCGAAACATCGCAGTGGGGCTCGGGTTCTAATCCTTCAGGCAAGTGATTCTGGTGGGGTTCTTTGGAAGGTTGCACGCTTCGGCAACGAAATTGCTTGCAACTATCCGCCCCCTCACCGAGTCAAATGTACATACGACCTACGGGTCGGAGGTGAGAAAGATGGTGGAGAAGTTTTCGGAGCCAGAGCTGACGGCACTGAGAACCGAGCTCCTGCAGGGAGTGTCGGATTTCCGTGAGGCCGCCGAGCTAATGCAGATGTTCCTGGTGGGGCGCGGATACGGCGTCTCGCCTGAAGAAGCGCGGAATGCAGCGCTTCGCGCCGAGGTCGACGGATGTTCGATCGAGGCAATTCAACGGGAATTGGAAACGATTGCGTTTGTGAACTAGGCAGCGAGGGCGGTAGCGGTGCCGCCTGAGGCCAACACCAACGTTATCAATTACTAAAGTAAGTTGCAGGCCCCAGTAAGCAATAAGACACTCCCCACTCCATGCGATGACATGGAGTAAACCGGGACCAAGGGCCACAGGCACCGAGAGAAGATAACGAACTCCGGTGCCGCTATATCAAGGTCGGATCGCTGCTCGTGTACGCCGCCAGAAACCGGACGAGACGCGCGAGCAAAAAGAGCGATAACTTCAGCCAGGCAAAACTGCCTGGCTGTTGCTTTTTGGTTCCAAAATGGGTCGTGGAAGCCGGGTGTCACTGCAAAGCCTCCCGCGGTGGGCGAAGCTTGGTCTGCTATGAACCCTCGACTACTGCTGCTTGCCCTTCTATTCGCCAGCGTTCTCCCTGGTTTCGGGGTCGACCCGAGTGGCGAAGTTTCCACGGACGGATCGGTGCGCAGCTACGATCCGCATCGCGATCCGGCGAAAGATCTCCAAGTGGCGATTGCTGAGGCACATCGCAGCGATCGGAACATCCTGCTCGAGGTCGGCGGCAAGTGGTGCTCGTGGTGCCGCAATCTGGATAAGTTTTTTGCGAGTCACGCCGATCTACTGGAAATGCGGGACAAAAATTTTGTCGTGGTGTTCGTGAATTACAGCGACGAAAACAAGAACCAGAAATTTCTGTCGAAATTTCCTAAGCCTGCCGGGTTTCCGCACCTGTACGCGCTTGATGCCGATGGCAGGCTGATCCAATCGCAAAACACGGGCGTGCTCGAAGATGGCAAGAGCAGCTACGTGCCCGAGAAGGTCCGGGCATTTCTTACCGACTATGGTCCGGGAAAAAAGTAGTAGTCGGTTCGGGGCACGGGTATTTCATTAGAATCGTGGACGTTGATTTTCTACTACATCACCGACCGCCAACAATTTGCCGGCGATCGCATCTGCCCGCCAGCTTCCGCCAGCACATCGAGTCCGATTCCCGGGGCACCCGTCTGCTACTTTCCGAAGATTGGAGCCAGTACCGCGAAATCCGCCCCTTTCCAGGACAACGATGCGGCGGAGATTATCCGCCGCTCACGCGGTTAGCGGCGTACGGGTTCATTCTTCGGCATCAGCCACTTCATTATGGTGTTCACGATCGCCAGAACGATGGCGCCGAGGAACGCTGCCCGGAAGTTGAGCACGTAGAAACCGGGCACGATGTTGCCGACCAGTTCGATCATCAGCGCGTTAATCACCAGCCAGAAAATCCCGAAGGTCAGAATGGTAAGCGGGAAGGTCGCGACCTTGAGGAAGAAGCCGATGGTGGCGTTCACGATACCGAGAACGAGAGCTGCGATGAAGAGGGCGGCGACGCCGCTGACATGGAATCCGGGGACGAGGTACACGACGATGGCGAGGCAGGCAGCATTCACAATCCAGTGAATTATCCAACGCATAGTTAGTCTTCCTTATCTGTGTGACCAGGTTCTGGGAGCGGATCGGGATCGGTCGAAGGCGGATCGCTCGCAGGGAAACTTTCTTCCAACGTGTGGTCGAGCATATGATCGCGCTGCTGCGAGGGATCCGGCTTCGGGTCGGGTGGTTGATTTTTACTCATAGCGCAAGCTCTCCACGGGGTCGAGTTGTGCGGCGCGGGTGGCCGGGACGGTGCCGAAGAGTACGCCGACCATGGACGAGACTACGATCGCGATGATGATCGAGAGGCCGGAGATGGGCACGCGGTAGTCCGTGAAGAACCGCAACGAGACCGGGATAGCAAGGCCGGCAACGATGCCGACAGCGCCGCCAACCAACGAAATGAGTACAGCTTCGGTCAGGAACTGGAGACGAATCTCCTGGTTCGTCGCGCCAACGGCTTTGCGTACACCAATCTCGCGGATGCGCGAGCTCACGGTGGCCAACATGATGTTCATGATGCCCACGCCGCTGACGAGCAGGGTGACGGCGGAAATCAATAACAACACCGCTGTAAGGGCGTTGGCGGTCTTTGCCGCGACATCGAGAAGCTGGGTCAGGTCTTCAACTTTATAAACCGACTCGGGACGATGACGCGCTTGCAGCACTGCCTGAATTTCCTTCGCGGCGGTAGGAACGCGTTCGGAGTCGGACATGGAGAAGAAGAGGTTCTTTACGGCGTCAGTATCGGTGAAATAGCGTGCGACGGTTGATGGAATGAGGATGGTGTCGTCAGAGATTTCCGACTGCCCGAAAGTTTCGACGCGCTCGCGAAAGGTTCCGATGATGGTGAAGGGTAGCCCGTTGAGCTTGATCGAAGCGCCTACGGCTTCATCTTCCGAACCAAATAAGCGGATCGCGAGGGGCTTCGTGATGAGAGCGACCTTGTTGCGCGCGTTAGTGTCGTACTCGTCGAAGAAGCGGCCCGCGGGCATGATGAGGTTACGGACGAATTGATATTCCGAAGAGACACCGAGGATCAACACATCCCGCTCTTTGCCGCCGGGAACGGGGACCTGGTCGTGGAGCTGGATCATTGGCGAGGCCGCCACGATGCCGGGCACCTGGGCGCGAATCGCCTTGATGTCGTCGAGGGTCATGAAGTCGTTGCTGCCTGAAGTGCCGTAGATGGTGCCGCCTTCGTAGTTGGCGGTGATCATGTTGGCGCCGATGGCGTTGATCTCGCGAAGGATGTATTGCTTGCCGGTCAGTCCGATGGTGACGACGAGGATGAGCGATGCGGTGCCGATGACCATGCCGAGAGCGGTGAGCGCGAAGCGGACCTTGTTGGAGCGAAAGGTCTCGATCGAGACCGCGAGGATTTCGCGGTAATGCAGGCGCTCATAGACCGGCGGTTTGGGAGCGAGCGTGGTCATCCAGTTAATAGATTAGCGCAAAGCGCGTTTGGACGCAGGAGAGTGCGCGTATCTCCGCCGGTTACATGCGGGTCTTGGCGATCTCGGGAGACTTGCCTTTCTGCAGGGACTGATTGCCGAGATGATATTCGGTCAGGCTCCCGCGGAGATAGTCAAAGGCCTCTTCCGGGGTGTCGCACATCTTGAAGAGCTCGAGATCTTTAGGCGAGATGGCGCCGGCGTCGACGAAAGCCTGGAAGTTGATAACTTTCTTCCAATATTCGCTGCCGTAAATGACGACGGTAATTTTCTTCGCCAGTTTTTCAGTTTGCGCGAGGGTGAGAATTTCGAAGAGTTCGTCGAAGGTGCCGAAGCCGCCTGGGAAAATCACGAGCGCCTTCGCCAAGTACGCGAACCACAGCTTACGCATGAAGAAGTAATGGAACTCGAAATTGAGTTCAGGCGTGATGTAAGGGTTCGGCATCTGCTCGAAGGGCAAATGGATGTTGAGGCCGATGGATTTCGCTCCGGCTTCGTAAGCGCCGAGGTTGGCGGCTTCCATGATGCCGGGACCTCCGCCGGTAGTGACTACGAAACGATGTCGTTTGCCGCCGAGGCCTTTACTCCAATTGCCGAGCAGGTAGGCGAGACGGCGAGCGTCTTCGTAGTAGCGGGCCATCTGCACGTCGGCATGGGCGAGACGGACGCGTTCCTGTTCTTCGGGAGGCGCGGGTTGCGCGGAGCCGGGTTTCTCTAAGAGCTGAAGGTGTTCTTCCGCGGCGGAGCGGCTGTGAAAGCGGGCGGATCCGAAGAAGACAATGGTGTCCTGAATGCGTTCGCGGCGGAAGCGCGCGAGAGGCTCGGAGTACTCGGAGAGAATGCGGAGCGGGCGACCGTCGGGTCCATTGGTGAACTTTGGGTTTTCGTAAGCGAGTAGAGAGCGGGAGGCTTTGGGAATCGGCTTATCTGGCATTTTGATCGTTTCGCGTTTACCAGCATACAGAACGCGTTTTATCGTGGGAAGTTGTTTGAGGAACACTCGAAGGCGTGAATTTTACTGGAACTTTATGTTTCTGTTGGGTTTAGGTGGGAGGGAACTCGCGCGATGCGGACTGCGTATGTAACACTACCAAGCGTCCGGGCCGAGCCTCGGCTTCCCATACTGGTGTCTTCCCAAATTGCCTCACCCTTGGAGGATTCTCATGAGTTACCGCCGTGCCATCCTATTTGCCTCAGGATTGCTTTCTCTCATGCTATCGAGCTTTGCACTAGCGGCCAGCGTGGAGACGAAGCCATTGCAAGTTCCGCACCTGGCCTACGAGAAGTACAAACTCTCCAACGGGCTCGAGGTGATTCTGCTTGAAGATCACCGGCTGCCGATGGCGGCGGTGGACCTGTGGTATCACGTGGGGCCGATGAAGGAACGCGCGGGCCGGACGGGGTTCGCTCACCTCTTCGAGCACATGATGTTCGAAGGGTCGAAGCACGTTGGCGAGAAGGCGCACTTCAAATACCTGGAAGCGGCGGGAGCGTCAGACATCAACGGCAGTACGGATTTCGACCGCACGAATTACTACGAGACGCTGCCGGCCAACCAGCTGGAGCTGGCACTGTGGCTGGAGAGCGATCGCATGGGATTTCTGCTGGACACACTGGATCGCACCAAGCTGGCGAACCAGCGAGACGTGGTGCGCAACGAGCGACGGCAGAGTGGAGAGGGCGTGCCTTACGGTTTGGCAGAAGAAGCCCTGTATCACGAACTGTATCCCAAGGATCATCCTTACTACGCGTCAGTGATCGGGTCGCACGCGGATATCGAAGCGGCGCGGCTGGCGGATGTGCGTGACTTCTTCAAGCAGTACTACACGCCCAACAATTCGACCGTCGTGATCGTGGGCGATATCAACAAGTCGAAGACGAAGGCGCTGGTGGAGAAGTATTTCGGCACCTTCCCATCCGGGCCGAAACCGGAAGCGGTGGATCGGAAAGCTCCGGCGATCACCAGCGAGCGGCGGCAGACGGTGACGGATACAGTGCAGCTGCCGAGGGTCATTCTTGGCTGGCTGTCGCCGGTTGCGTTTGCGGAAGGCGACGCGGATATGGAAGTGACGGCGCAGATCCTGGGCGGCGGGAAGTCGAGCCGGCTGTATCGCAAGCTGGTGTATGAGCAACAGATCGCACAGGAAGCGACGTGTTATCACCAGTCGCTGGAATTGGGGTCGCCTTTCGTCTGCGAAATTACCGCGAAGCCGAATGTGAAGCCCGAAGATCTTGAGAAAGCGGCGAGCGCGGAAATCGACGCGCTGGTGGCGAACGGTCCGACGGCAGCGGAGTTGGAACGCGCACGCAATACGATCGAGGCGAACAAGATTCGGAACCTCGAACGCCTTGGCGGGTCGGGCGGCACCGCCGACATGCTGAATTACTACAACCAGTACCTCGGCGATCCGGGATATCTGCCAAAGGACATCGCGCGTTATGACGCGGTGACGACCGCGTCGATCCAGAAATATGCGAAGAGCACTCTGGGACACAACCAGAGGGTGGTGATCGATTGCATCGCGGGCAAGAAAATTATCGACGATGTTCCGCGAAGCCCGGAGAACACCGACGCGGATGTGAAGATTGTTCCGGAACACACGGCACAATTTGAAACCGCCGAGGCTTGGCGCGCGAGTGCGCCGAAACCGGGTCCGCAGCCGAAGCTCGAATTGCCCGTACCGACGGAGCTGAGCCAGGACAACGGATTGAAAGTGTTCCTGGTGGAAGACCATAGCCTGCCGCTGCTGGCGATTCGCTTCGAAGCTCTTGGCGGTGCAGAAGCCAATTCGCCGAACAAGCCAGGCATTGCGGACTTCACGACCGCGATGTTGACGGAAGGTACGGCTGCACGCACGGCTCCGCAGATCGCGGATGATACCGACCGCATCGGCGCGACGCTGCAGCAGGCCACCACGTATGACAGCGCATCGATCAGCGTGAATGTGTTGAGCAACAACACCACGCCGGCACTCGAATTGATGTCGGACCTGGTGCTGCATCCGGCATTTGCCGAGAACGAGATCGAGCGGATACGGCAGCAGCGACAGACGGCGCTGCTGCAACTTCGCGATGAACCGATCCAACTTGCGATCCAGGTTGCAGATCGTGCGCTGTATGGGAGCGACAGCCCGTATGGCTACGTGGAGTTGGGAACGGCGGACAGTTTGAAATCGACCACGCACGACGACCTCCAGAATTTCTGGAAGACGCACTACACTCCGGAAACTTCGGCACTGATTTTTGCCGGGGACATCACCGAAGCGCGCGCACGAGAATTGGCGAAGCAATATTTCGGAAGCTGGAAGGGCTCGGGCAAGCCAAGTGAATCGCCGACCGCGATCTCGGCGCCGACGCGGAAGATCGTGCTGGTGGATCAACCGGGCGCGCCGCAATCGGTGATCCTGGCGTTTGGCGTGGGATTGCCGCGCAGCAGTCCGGACTATGCTCCGGTCACGGTCATGAACACGATGCTCGGCGGCCTGTTCTCGGCGCGTATCAACATGAACCTGCGGGAGAAGAACGGCTACACGTACGGCGCGTTTTCGCGGTACCTGTTCCGCCGCGGCGCAGGACCGTTTATTGCTGGCGCGCAAGTACGTTCCGACGTGACCGCGCCGGCAGTGCATGAGCTCTTCAATGAACTGGGACGCATTCGGACGGAGCCCCTTTCGACGGACGAGTTGCGCATGGCGAAAGACAGTGTGATCCGTTCGCTGCCAGGGGATTTCGAGAGCCTCGGTTCGATCGCGAGCGGGACGGGCAGCCTGTGGCTCTATCATCTGCCGCTCGATTACAACCGCAAGCTACCGGCGATGATCGAGGGCGTGACGGCGGAAGATACGTCGCGGGTGGCGAATCAATATGTGCATCCGGAAAACTTCCTGCTGGTGACGGTGGGCGATCGGAGCAAAGTCGAAACGAGTTTGCAAGATCTGAAACTCGGTCCGATCGAGTTGTGGAGCACGGATGCGGAGCCGGTCAAGGGCGGATCGGCGGCGGCGGGAAAAGTGCAGTAGGGAAGGCCGTAAAAGAGAAGACCCACGCAAAAAGACCGCCCGTGAGGGCGGTCGTTTTTATGAATAAGATCGCGATCTAGTCTTCGGAATAATGCACGGCTTCCCAGAAGCCGATCCAGAGGTCGACGAAGCCGAGGCCGGAGAAGAGGCCGCGGACGAAGTAGTTGCCGAGGAAGGCGCGGAGGCTGGGCATCCGCAAGACCATCGGGTTGTTGGTCCAGACCTGTTTCCAGGGAAGGACGGCGAGCATGATGCCGACTTCCATGCAAAAGACGACGAAGATGATAAGCATCAAGCGGCGCGGCCAGACGGAACGGGTTCTGTTTTCGGAGGAGACGCCGGAAGGAGTGCGCACGTAGGCGAGCACCGGCCCGGGATGGGAAGTATCAAGTGGATCGGCTGCGCCCAAGTTGGCCTGTCCTCGTTCGGCGCGAGCGCGTTCGTCCGGATAAGTCGGCGTACTCGCGTCGGTTCTGGGATCCCCGGTCTGTTGGGGGAATGGGGGCGTAGGCTCCATATGTATGGATTCTACGACCTGACAGCTTTGATGCGCTCGGCTACGTCCCGGTAATCGATATTTGTGCCGTAAACCTCCATGAAATGCTGGAGGGCCTCCGGATTTCGTCCCGCATTTTCGTAAGCGCAACCCAATTCGTAGTGGATTGCAGTACGAGTTTCGCTGTCGGGCGCAATCGTGAGCGCCTTTTCGTACCAGCGATAGGCGGCGTCAGGCACGCCTTTTTCGATGAGGCAGTGCGCCAGCCAGGTGTAGGCCTGGAAGGTCTGATCGAAGGCGACACCGTGTTCGGTGGCCTGGCAGACTTTCTGAAGTTCGCCGATGGCCTCGTCCATCAGGCCCATTTCCTTGAACGCCATACCGAGGTTGTAGTGAGTGTAGGGGTCGCCGTAATCGGTAGCGCCTTGCTCGACATCTTCTTTAAATTCGGCGAAGAGGTCGGAGAGCATTTCGTTGGCGCCGAAGAGGTCAACCTCCGGAGCCTCGGCGGTGGCATGCACGGGCGAGGCACTGGCCGCCACCTGCGGATATGCAGCAGGGGCAGACGGTATCGCGCGTGCGGGCGCCGGGATTGGAGTTGAAGTCGTCCCCCGCGATGGTACCGGTTTAGCCGGAGGGGCAGCGACATCGAAATCGGAGCCGAGAGAATCTTCGAGTTCGCTCACTAAGCCGCCCAGATCATGGGCAGCCACGGGCTTCGCTGAAACCTTTTGCGTGTCATCGAGAGAAGGCAGGGGAGCGTCATCCTCCAGTTGCAGGACTTCAGGCTCCACGGCCTCGCTGGCATCGTGATCGGCGAGGCGCTGTTTCCATTCCGGCAGCTTGGAAAAACCTGGGGCAACTGCCGAGAGCTTCTGAAGAGCAACTTGGGCTTCGTCCCACAACGATTGCGCGAGGTAGAACTGCACCTCCTCGACTAACTCGCGAGGCGCACCCTCTATCAACCCATTCTCGTCGCCTTCAACGGCGGGAGTGGCGGCGGCATCCCAATCGCCCGAGATATCAATCTCCGCCGCTTCCTCAGTAGCAGAAAGGTCGAACTCATTGATGGACGGCTGCGCTGCAGGCTCTGGGCCTTCGACCTCGATGGCAAACTCGTGCTCTACGGTGGTTGGTGCGGCGACCGGCGCCTGCTTCGAAGAAAGATAAGGTCGAATGTCGACGTCGGGAACGCGCACGCCTGCCTGTTCGGCATATTTCGTCGCAAGCGAAGCGAACTCGCGGGCGCGCTCCGGCTGGTTGTGTGCGTCGAAGGTCTTCTGGAGGATTACGCAACAACGGGCGGCATCGGGCAGACGGTTGACGCGGCGATAGAGCACGGCGAGGCGTTGGTTCAAACGAACGTCGCCAGGAGCCTTGGCTAGCGCGGCTTCGAGCGGCTCGATCGACTTGGCGGACTGTTTGTAGGAATCGAAGAGGTCGGCATCGGTGAGAGCGGCACGGATGGAGGCCTCAACGTCAGGCGAATAGTGTTGTTCGATTTCGGGCAGTGAAGATTCGACTTCGTCGACCATCATCGGGGCACTGGCTTGATCCTTGGCGAGTGGCTGGTCGATGGCGTCGTCGCCCAAACGTACGGAGAGCTGACGATAGTTCTGCGCGTGGATCGGGTTCTCGGGTTCGAGTTCGGCGAGTTCCCGGTAGATATCACGAGCTTTCTTAAGGTCCCCTTTTTGTACGAGGATATGGGCGAGCATCTCGGAGATTTCGTTGAGGTAGGCCTTGATGCCGAGTTTCAGCGAGAGCTTGCGCAGTAATTCGAGAGCCGCCGGATCGTCCTTTACGCGAGCGATGCAGCCGTGGAGCATTTCTCCGGTAGCAGCGTCATTGGTCTCTTTGAGGCGCTCGGCAAATTCATCGAGCAGCTTGAGTGCGGGCATGAATTTGCCTGCATGCATCAGGCCGTCAACCGTGACGGCGATGCCCCAGATGTCTTTGTAGTGAAGCAGGAGATTCCGTGCCAGCTTTTCGGCGTCGGCCAGGCGATTGGCTTTCAGATACGCGCGGATGAGTTCCTTGATGCCGTCGGGGTTGCTGTTGAGATCGGGCACCTGTTCGAGGAACGACATCGCGGCGGTCGCATCGCCGCCTTCCATCGCGATTTGGCCGCGTAGCATGAGAGCGCGGGAATTTTTCGGATCAAGAGCGAGGACTCGGGAAAGCGCTTCTTCCGCTTGAGGTAGAGCGCCGCGGCTATAAAGCGAATCGGCGGTGCGGAAGAACATGTTGCGAGCTTCATCCTTGTTGCCCGCACGCTCGTAGAGATCGGCCAGCTTGTTCTGCATGGTCGTGTTCTCAGGGTCGAGCTCGAGCACGCGCTGGAAGATGCGGGCGGCATCCTGGAGCTCATTGTTGCGCATGTGCTGCTCGGCGACGACGAGGTACTGGGCACGCGCGTCAGAGTAAAGCCCCTGCTGGGTATACAGCTCGGCGAGGCGCTGCACGCAATCGAACGCGCTGGGGTTGAGCTTGGTGAGTTTCTTGTACATGGCGATGGCCTTCACGGTGAATCCATCCGCCGAATAACGGTCGCCTACTTTTTTGAAGTAGTCGGTCGCCTGGTCTACTTGCCCCACCCGCGCATAGAGGTCGCCGATGGTGTTGAGCACCGTCAGGTCCTTGGGATCCGCCTTGATGATCTTCTCGTACTCAGTGATCGCGTTCTGCAGCTTGCCTTGCTGCACCGAACGTTCGGCGTTTGCCAATACCTTGTTCTTGTTGAAACCAAAACCTAACATGCGCGTGGGCTCCAGACGATACAGCCCCAGTCTCGCAACTACCAAATACGAGAGCGAGGTTACCGATCAGACAATTTAAGCCAGCCACCCCGAAGGGTGTAAATGACGAAGAATGCCGGATGAGGAGCCTGCTGCCCCGATCCTCTTCGGCAGTTCTGGCAGTTTTACCTATGATAAGCCGAAGACCCCGAAAAGAGCAGTTACCTTCCGTGCAAAAAACACATTACTAAGGGGCTTAGGACGAATGACGGAGGTGAGCAAGGGTTAAGGGGCGGAGCCGAATTCCTTCTGGTAGCCCTGCCAGCGCTGGCGAACTCCGGCCATGATGGCTTGATACTCGGGATCGGAGCGGAGACGATCAAAATTCGTGTCACGCTCGAACCAGGGATAGTTCACATCTCCTAACTCAATAGTCCGGCGCAACCAGTCAAGCGCGGGTTTGCGATCACCGAGCAAGGCGTAAATGCCAGCAGTCCAGTAGGCGCCATCGCCGTCGACAATCTGGTCGGGGCGATATCTGAAAATCCGAGGATCGATCTTGTCGCGCTGGTTGCGCGAGGCATAGAGGAAGCCAGCCATCATTCGGGCCGAGTCGTCATCGGAATCGCGGCCGAGGAGAGTGGCTTGGTCCAGGAACGGTTGGGCCTCGTCGTACTTTCCCTGGTAATACAGGATGCCACCGAAGTAAGCGAGCGCTTTGAATTGGCCCGGATTCTGCGCGACCAGTTCGCGCATCTGGCGCTCGGCTTCGTCCTTTCGACCGAGATAGAGGAGCATGCGAGCATGCATCCAGCGTGGCTGAAGAGGGGTAGGGTTCAGCTCGCCGACGCGAACGTAGGCCTTTTCGGCGAGTTCGTTGAGGCCAGAATAATAGTAGGAGTAGCCCAACATCTGCCAGGCAAATTCGCTGTTCGGGGCAAGGATTACGGCACGCCGGAGCAGGCGAAGGGATTCTGCATTGCGGCCTTCCTCTCCGTAGGTGCCCCCGAGCGCGACCAGGCCCTCGACCGATTCCGGATTGATGGCAAGCGCATTCTGGGCGGCGGCTTCAGCATGCTTAAGATTCGCGCCTGCATCCTTCACGAAGTTGGCGCTTTGAAACGCGTAGAACTGGGCCAGCAGCGCGTAGGCGTCAGAGAAATTCTTGTCGAGGGAGATTGCGTGAAGCAGCAAGCGCTTGCCGCTCTCGATACTCTGGAGTTGCGAGCGAGAGAGATACTCGTTGAGGTAAAACCGGGCTTGCAGGTAGTCGTTGTAAGCCTCCACGCTGGTGGTTGCTGGTTTTGCGATCGATCGCTGTTCCTGTGGGGAGATCTCAATCTGCAGGCCTTCCACGACCTTGGTCGCGACCTGATCTTCAAAGGTGAGAATGTCGGCGCTGCGGAGATCGTAGCGTTGCGACCACTTGGTGCTTCCGCTGCGGCCGTCAATCAGTTGCACGGTGACGCGAATGACTTCCGCGGACCGCTGGTAGGTGCCTTCGAGCAGGCTATCCACGCCCAAGCTCTTGGCTACCTCGGTGGGTTCTGGAGTTTCCTTCGCGTATCGCAAGACCGAAGTAGTCGGTCGGACGGCGAGATTCTTCAGCGCGGTTAAGCGGCTGATGATGGCGTCGGTAATACCGATGGCCCAATTGTCGCTGGCTTCGGCGGAAATCTCTCGGAAGGGAAGTACGGCGATGGCTTCAACCGCCGGCTTGGTGGCGCTCCGAGATTCACCGGTTGTGGCCGCAAAGGGGTGATACATGCGGACCGCGACTATCGCGCCCACGGCCACCATCAATGCGACGATTGCCAGCAGCCACCGTTGGCGGGATCCTGCGATCTTTCGCGAGGCGATCATTCCCGTACTGGATTGGAGGAGTTGTGTGTCGCTGTCACGCTTCACCCGCTTGAGGTCGGCTTTCAAGTCGGTGGCGGACTGGTAGCGAACTTCGCGGTCTTTTTCGAGCGCTTTGCCGATGACGTCGTCGAGCCGAGGCGGAATATCCGGATTCAGGCGTACTGCGGCAACCGGAGTTTTGTGGAGGATCGAGTCGAAGATGATACCGGTGGTGTCGCCGCGGAAGGGAAGAGTGCCGGTCGCCATTTCGTACAACACAACGCCGAAGGAGAACAGATCCGTGCGGGCATCCAGCTCTTTGGCGAGAACTTGCTCCGGCGACATGTAGGCCACAGTTCCCAGCGTGCTGCCGGGACTGGTGAGTTGCTCATCCCCAGCGGTGGTTGTGGCATGGCTGATACCGGCGGCGGCGGAGTTCGTAGCGCTTACCTTGGCCAGCCCGAAGTCGAGAATCTTGGCGTGGCCGCGGTCGGTGACAAAGATGTTGGCCGGCTTCATGTCTCGATGCACGATGCCCTTGGCGTGGGCGGCATCGAGAGCATCGGCGATTTCGATTGCCAGGCCGAGAATTTCATCGGTTTCTACGGGCTTCCCGGCGATACGGTGTTTCAACGTCGCGCCTTCGAGGTGCTCCATGGCGATGAATGCCCGGCCATCTTCCTCGCCGATGTCGTAGATGGTGCAGATGTTGGAATGGTTGAGAGCGGATGCCGCCTGGGCTTCGCGCTGGAAACGAGCGAGGGCCTGGGGGTCGCGACTTACTTCTTCGGGCAGGAACTTCAGGGCGACAAAGCGATGGAGACGGGTATCTTCAGCCTTATAGACCACACCCATGCCACCGCCGCCGAGCTTTTCTACGATGCGATAGTGCGAGATGGTCTGGCCAATCAATGAAGGATGTACCCGTTTGGTGGCCCTGATCTTACGGGCAGAGTGGGAGCGCGTCAACGAATCGCGAGCGGCGATACGCCGATGCAGCCCGGAGTGACTTGCCGAGCTGCCAGCGAGTGCAACAGATTTTGACATGCGCCCTCCATCTGTCTACCTTGATAACGCAATGCGCACTCGCTTGTGGATCGTCGCTGGGTTGGTACTGCTCGGCGTGGCCATCTTTGGAACCCGGTATTACGAAGTAGATCGGCCGATCTGGCGTTTCCTTGCGGGGGAGAGCGCGTCGATCGATCCGCTAACCCTGCATCTGCAAGGCGAATTCGTGGAGAGCAACCTGGGCGTCGCCGAGGAACCGAACCAGCCACTGACGGTTCGGCTGATCGCTGAGCAATACATGTTTGTGCCCCAGTGCGTGCAAGTGCCGGCAGGGGTGCCGGTCCGGTTTCGCATTACCAGTGCCGACGTCGTTCATGGTTTGACGATTGCGGACACCAACTTCCAGTTGAAGGCGGTTCCAGGAGCGGTAAGCCAAACAGAGTACGTATTTCGAGATCCGGGCGAGCATGTCATGCCTTGTCGTGAGTTCTGTGGCGCTGGCCATTACGCGATGCGTGCCCGAGTTCTGGTCGTACCGAAAGAACGGTACGCAGATCTGAAGCCGGGAGAGCGAGGTAGCTGTGCCCCGCGATAGCGCCGTGACCTGGCTAGTCGTCGCGGTGGTCGTCACCGTGCTGGCGATGATTGCATTCGTCGTCTTCGTCCCGACTCCGACGCCGGAAGCTGCCCCGGCGTCGGCCAACGTCGCGACGCCGTCGAATGTGGCATGGACGGAGGAGACGATTGCTGAGGTGAACGGGGGAGACACCGTCCGCGGCATGGTGCTCGCGCGGCGGTGCGAGAAATGCCATGGCGAAGAAGGGTTCAGCGATAGCGGCGAGATTCCCAATCTTGCCTCAATGGACAAGCTGGCTTTCTGGAAGCAACTCGAAGATTACCGGGCCGGGAAGCGCAAGTCCGCGCTCATGCAGCCGCAAGCTGCCGTACTGACGCGCCGGGATGAGGCCGACCTCACGGCGTACTATGCGCTGCTTCCGGCAATCCCTGATCCACAAGACACCCGGGTGAAAGCAGTGGCGGCGATAGATCCGCAAGCGGCTGCGACGGCGGCGAGGCTGGTGGCACTGGGGGATGGCACGCGAGGAATTCCACCGTGCCAGGGGTGCCATGGGCCGGTGGGCAACGTTCGCGGGGCGCCGTCGCTGGCGACGCAGAATGCCGATTACATCCTTGCGCAGCTTGAGGCGTTCGCCGATGGCTCGCGGGCCAACGACATCAACTTGCCAATGCGAACCATTGCGGCGCAGCTGAACCAGGAAGATCGCAAGGCGCTAGCCCAATACTATGGGAGCGGACTTGGAGCACTGCCGGGCGGCGCGAGTCCGGTGTGGAAGAAGTAGCGCTTCGGCTGTCTGCGATTTGACTTCTCCTCGAGCTTTCCCCTAGGTTCGAAGGATGTCTTCTTCTCTCGTGGAGCGGCAGGGACGCACCGGCTTTCAGGCGCGCGATTTTTTCCTGCTGGCGCTCTTCACCCTGATAGCGCTTTTCATCCACGGCTATCACCTTGGGATTGAAGATCAGGCGATCTACCTGCCGGGCGTACATTACGATCTGAATCCGGCGCTGTACCCGCACGACGCGGAATTTTTCCTCCCGCAAGTGCGGCCAACTTTGATCGACGAGATCGTGGCTTATACCTCGAAGCTCACCCACATCAGCGTGGCGGGTTCGGTCTTCTTCTGGCACATGCTGTCGATGTTTCTATTGCTCGCCGGAGCATTGCGGGTGGCGCGTCGTTGTTTCGAGCGCGACCGGGAAGCTTGGGCGGGGCTGGCGTTGCTGACGGTGCTGTTCACGATCCCGGTAACGGGTACGGCGCTGTACATCGTGGATCAGTATCTGCATCCGCGAACATTGGCAACGGCGTTCATCCTATTCGCCATCCCCTGCGTTCTCGATCGGCAGTTTTTACGCGCGACGGTATTGCTGCTTCTGGCGGCGCTGGTGCACATCCAGATGGCGTTCTTCGGTGGACTGTTTCTCGCGTTCCTTGCCTGGCCGTGGATTTACGACTCGCTGCAAGGACGAGCCGTGCTGTTTGGTCTTCCCCTGACGACGCTCTTTGAGCCCGAGTCGCCTGCCTGGCGGGAGGCGATGCTGACGCGCGAACAACACTTCCTGTTGAAGTGGCATTGGTATGAGTGGCTTGGCATATTTGCCCCTCTGGCGTTGCTGTGGTGGATTGGCAGCATGACGACGCGGAGTTGGAAGCAAGGAGAAATCGCGGGCTTCCGCGCGACGCTTTGCCGCATGCTCTTCTGGTATGGCAGCTTCTGCTTCGTAGTTGCGCTGATCGTCACCATCCCGCAGCGGCTTGAGCGGTTGACGCCGTACCAGCCAATGCGCGGGTTTCACCTCCTCTATCTTTTATTGTTCCTCTTGATCGGCGGGCTGCTTTATGAACGCGTGCTGCACGCGCGAACCGGAGTTTATGCGGTGTTGCTGTTGGCGACGGCCGGCGGGATGTTCTATGCCCAGCGCGACCTGTTTCCGGGGACACGCCACATCGAGTGGCCCGGCCGAGATACCGGGAACCGCTGGGTGCGCGCTTTCGTATGGATAAGAGAGAACACGCCGCGCGAGGCGTATTTCGCCATTGACCCGCGCTATATGCAACGGCCTGGCGAGGACGAACATGGATTCAGGGCATTCGCGCAACGGAGCGTTCTCGCCGATTGGGATAAGGATCCCGGCGTGGTGTGCCTGTTTCCCGCCATTGGGGAGAAATGGCAGGAGCAGGTACACGCGCAGGACGGCTTCGCGAAGTTTGGACGTGACGAACTTTTACAGTTGCGGCAAAGGTTCGGAGCCGATTGGGTGATCGCAGACCGTTCGGTGGGACTAACAGCTTGTCCCTATCAGAAAGATGGCATTTACGTCTGTAAAATAGAGTAGTTCATCGATTTGGCCTGACGGCGGGATCGAAGTGCAATCCGCATGAAAATTAACTTTCGGGAACCCACGGCGATTGCGCTCGAAACGATGCGCTCGCACAAGCTGCGATCGTTCCTCATGCTGCTCGGCGTGATCCTTTCCGTCATGACGCTGATCCTCGTCGTCTCGCTCGTGAATGGTGTAAACGTCTACTTCGCCGACAAAGTGGCGAACATGGGCGCCAACGTTTTTCGCGTCAACCAGTTCCCGATCATCAACAGTGAAGAAGAGTGGGTCAAAGCCAACCGCACGAACAAGAAAATTACGTGGGAAGACTACGAGTTGTTGCGCGACAACCTGCAACTGCCGAAGACGGTGGCGGCGACGGCGCATCACCGTGGCAGCAAAGTGCGGGCGGAGCATCAATCGATTGACGATGTGACCGTCAACGGGATGACGGGGAACTACATCGAGATGGCGGTGGAAGAAGTCGCGAACGGGCGCTTCGTGACCGATAGCGACGATGATCATCGAGCGAACGTCGGTTTCGTAGGCTCAGAAGTGGCGAACCACTTGTTTCCGGGACAGGATGCGCTGGGGAAAGAATTTTTCGTTGACGGCCACGAGTTCACGGTAATCGGCGTGGGCAAGGCCATCGGAACGGCGTTTGGGCAGTCGCAGGACAACTACATCTACATTCCTATTCATACCTTCCTGAAAATTTACGGAGAGAACTCGACGTCCTTGAGCGTGAACGTGCAGGCGCGCGGGCAGGAATGGATAGAACGAAGCCAGGAAGAGGCGAGCGTGCTGATGCGCGCGCGTCGGCATATCGCGCCGAATGCTCCAGACACGTTTGGCATTATTGGTTCCGATTCGCTGATGGGTCTTTGGAAGAACCTGACGGGAACCCTGGCCAGCGGCATGGTGGGGCTGGTGTCGGTATTCATGCTGATCGGCGGCATCGTGATCATGAACGTGATGCTGGCGAGCGTTACGGAAAGAACGCGGGAGATCGGCATTCGCAAGTCGCTCGGGGCGCGTAAGACGGACATCCTGCTGCAGATCATGATTGAGTCGATCGTGATGTCGGGGATTGGCGGGATCACCGGATTGTTGATTGCTTGGGCGATTGCGATGGTGATTAAAGTTGCGACACCAGTACCGATGTCGGTTCCGTTTTACGCTGCTGTGATTGCGATTGGCGTATCCAGTGCCGTCGGCATGTTCTTTGGAATTTATCCCGCACGCAAGGCGGCACGCCTCGATCCGATCGAGGCATTGAGGTTCGAGGCTTAAATGGCAACTGGATCGATTGCTTCGAATTCGGAAGTCCGGCCACGCGGGTCGCTGGTGGAGCGGTGGAAGCGTTTTGGCTTCGGCGAGAACGCGCGCATGGCACTGGAAACTTTGCGCAATCACAAGATGCGGTCGTTCCTCACCGTACTCGGCGTGGTGATTGGCGTGGCGGCGCAGATTTTTGTAGCGTCGATCCTGGTGGGCTTCGACAGCAGCACGCGCGAGATGCTCGAATCCTTCGGCGCGAATACGCTGTTCATCCAGCGATTCAACCCCGGCATTCATACCGGCCGCTTGAGCGCGGAAGAGCGACAGCGCAAAGTTCTCACCTTGGAAGATGGGATGGCGATCAAGGAACTGGCGCCATCGGTGCGGGAAGTCGACGTGGAGATTTTCCAGGACTGGTGGAGCAATCCGCGAAATATCACGGCGCGTTATGAAGGCCACGAAGTTTTCAGCATCGATCACTCGGGAACGCTGCCGACGTATGAGATCGTGCACAATGCGCCGACGCGCGAAGGGCGCTGGTTCACCGACCCGGAGAACGATCATCGTTCGGACGTAGTAGTAATCGGGTCGGGGATTGCCGAGGCTCTCTTTCCGGCGCATAACGCGATCGGCAAGACGCTGCTGATCGACGGAGTGAATTACACGATCCTCGGGGTGCTCGAGAAGCGCAAAGAGTATTTGATCGGCGACGACAGCCAGGACAAGATTGCCAAGGTGCCGTACCGGACCTATCAAAAGCACCATCCGCAAGATCATGAAGGGTTCATCGCGGCGATGGCGTATCCGGGAAAGATGGCGCAGGCGCAGGACGAGGCGACGTCGGTGCTGCGGATACGGCGGCACGTTCTACCGAACAAGCCCGATGATTTCGGGATCGACAGTGCGGATGCGATTGCCGATCAGTTCCGGCAGATCATGTCGATGACGTTCCTGATGACGATCGTGGTGTCGTCGATCGGATTGCTGGTCGGTGGCGTAGGCGTGATGAACATCATGCTGATGTCGGTGACCGAGCGCACGCACGAGATCGGAGTGCGCAAAGCGATCGGCGCGAAGCGCGGCGACATCATCCGACAATTCTTAACCGAAGCCGTAGTGCTCACGGGCGCGGGCGGAGTAATTGGCGTCGTGCTCGGCATGCTGGGAGCCAAGGGGATAAGCTTGATCTTCACGACACTGGCAACAACTGTGCCGCTCTGGGCGGTGATCAGCGGAGTCGCGGTTGCGATGGGCGTGGGATTGTTCTTCGGCATGTATCCCGCGGTGAAGGCAGCGCGGCTGGATCCGGTGGAAGCCCTGCGTTACGAATAGGCGAGTTCCAAATTGATCCTAGATGAACAAACTGTCACTTGCTCCGAAGGTTCGCTTGGGCATCTCGGCTTGTTTCGCAGCTCTCTATCTTGAGTGGAGATAGAGAACTTTACATGCGAACCCCGGCCCTGATTACTTCTGCAGTTTCAGCATTTCTTCTAACCCTCGCCGCTTGCGGTGGCAGTTCCTCCAACGGACCAAACAGCGCGGTGAAGGTAACGGCGGTGCCGCAGTTCACTCATGTCGCCATCGTGGTTCTGGAGAATGCCAGCTATCCCGATGTGATCGGCAATGCGTCGATGCCATACCTGAATAGCCTGGCGTCGCAATATTCTTCGCTGGCGAGTTACTACGCGAACGCGCATCCCTCGATTCCAAATTACTTCATGCTGACGGCGGGGAATCCTGAGACGGTCGATGATGCATTCAGCGGAACTATCACCGACGACAACCTGGTTCAAGAAGTCGTAGCCAAGGGCTTGACCTGGAAGGCGTATGAAGAAAGCATCCCGAGCGCCGGATACCTGGGAGGCGATAGCGGGCTTTACTACGAGCGGCACGATCCGCTTTCGTATTTCAGCGATGTGCGCAACACGCCGGCACAGGCTGCGAACATCGTTCCGTTCTCGCAACTCGCGGTGGATATGAGCAGCGGATCGCTGCCCAACTTCATGTGGATTACGCCGAACGCGCTCGATACTGCCCATGACTGTCCAGCCTCCAATTCAGGATGTTCACTGAGTTCACGGCTTACGACGGCGGATAATTGGTTGAAGACGAATATCCAGCCACTGCTGAGCAACCCGTCGTTTTCGGCGAACGGGTTATTGATCGTGGTGTTCGATGAAGGCGAAGATACGGATGTCGATCACGTGGGCGGACATGTGGCCTGCGTGCTGGCGGGAACCCATGTGAAGACGCACTACTCTTCGAATGCGACGTACCAGCACCAGGATTCGTTGAGCCTGATTGGGCATGCGTTGAGGCTGAACAGCATTCCCGGACTCGGCGCGAGCGGTGGCTCAATGTTGGAGTTCTTCCAGTAGGTTTGCTAAACACCAAAACAACGGCCGCGCATGGATGCGCGGCCGTTTCTGTTTGAAACAGAATGGTCTAGTCTTCCGGCGTCGAGTAGCGGCGCGGGCGACGATTCGCCTGGAGGATCTTTTTGCGCAAGCGAAGGGTTTTCGGGGTGACTTCGCAGAATTCGTCTTCGGCGATGAAGTCGATGGCCTGTTCAAGATTGAGTGGGCGGAAGGGCACGAGGCGGATGGCGTCGTCGGCGGTGGAAGCGCGCATGTTGGTGAGCTTCTTTTCACGGACGCAGTTGACGTCGAGATCGTTATCGCGTGAGTTCTCGCCGATGACCATACCTTCGTACACCTCTATGCCAGGACCGACGAAGAGTTCGCCCCGCTCCTGCAGGCCGAAGAGCGCGTACGCGGTGGTTGCGCCGTCGCGATCTGCAACCAGAGCGCCGGTGGGACGATGCGGGATGTCGCCTTGCCACTCGGTATAGCCGGCGAAAAGCGAGTTCATCACGATGGTTCCGCGGGTGTCGGTGAGAAGTTCGCTGCGAAGGCCGATGAGACCGCGGCTGGGGACTTTGAACTCCATGCGAACACGACCGTAGCCGTGATTGGTCATCTTTTCCATCTGACCCTTGCGGGTACCGATCTTTTCGATCACGACACCGATGAAGGTCTCTGGAATATCAACGACCAGTTTCTCGACGGGTTCCATCAACTTGCCGTCAATATGCTTGGTGACGATTTCGGGCTTGCCGATCATGAGCTCGTAACCTTCGCGGCGCATCATTTCGATCAAGATCGAAAGCTGCAACTCGCCGCGGCCGGCAACCTTGAAGATGTCGGCGCTGTCGGTTTCTTCCACGCGCAGAGAGACGTTCGTGAGGAGCTCTTTCGCGAGGCGCTCGCGCAGGTTGCGCGAGGTGACGTACTGGCCGTCTTTGCCGGCGAAGGGCGAGGTGTTGACCATGAAGCGCATTGCAATGGTCGGCTCGTCGATGGCGATGGGCGGCAGCGGTTTAGGGTCAAGCGCATCGGTGATGGTTTCACCGATGGTGATGCCTTCGACACCGGCAACAGCGACGATGTCGCCGAGTTCGGTCTGGGTGATATCGACACGCTTGAGACCGCTGAAGGTGAAGAGTTTGGTGATCTTGGTTTTGTGGAAGGAACCGTCGAGCTTGGCGATGACGACATCTTCACCCGTGAAGAGCGTACCGCTCACCACACGCGCAATGGCGACGCGGCCGAGGTAATCGCTGTAGTCGAGGTTCGCGACCAGGACTTGGAGCGGACCGTCGGATTTACCCTTCGGTTCTGGCGTCGTTTTCACGATGGCATCGAAGAGAGGTGCGAGATCTTCGCCGGCGACCTTGGGGTCGATGGAGGCGGTGCCGATCTTGGCGTTGGTATAGAGGACGGCGAAATCAAGCTGATCTTCCTTGGCGTCGAGATCGATGAAGAGGTCGTAGATCTCGTTCAGTACTTCTTGGGGACGCGCATCGGGGCGGTCGATCTTGTTAATCACGATGATCTGGGGCAGGCCGGCTTCGAGAGCCTTGCTGAGCACGTAACGAGTCTGGGGCAGGGGTCCTTCGCTGGCATCGACGAGAAGCATGACGCCGTCGACCATTTTCAGGGCGCGTTCCACTTCACCACCGAAGTCGCTGTGGCCCGGGGTGTCGACGATGTTGATCTTGACGTCGTGATAGAAGACGGCGGTATTCTTCGCCAGGATAGTGATGCCGCGCTCGCGTTCGAGCTCGTTCGAATCCATTACGCGTTCGGCGACCGTTTCGTTGGCACGAAAGGTGCCGCTCTGCTTCAGCATGGCATCCACCAGGGTGGTTTTGCCGTGGTCGACGTGCGCAATAATGGCGATGTTACGAATAGCTCTGCTCAAAACGTGTAATTCCTTTCAGTGTTTCCTGCAGACCGTCCTACGAACCAAGTTCATGGGATGCGATGAAAGCCCCGCGGAGGGAAGCGTTCCTGCGGCAAGAGGTTGGTACTACCAGTGTACAATACGGGCGACTCCAATCATGCTGAATCTAAAGCAGTCTTTCGCGCTCCTAAGCCTCGCCGCCGTGATGTTTTCCGCGGCTTGTAATAGGCCTTCCATCCCAACCGCACCCGCCCAGATGGCACAGGATCCGAATGCCCAGACGCCTCCCCGTGTGTTGAAGCAGGTGCAGCCTGACTTTCCGAAGAACCTATGGGGCAAGCCCGGGGCGGTGGCGGTCATGGCGGTGGTGGGGATCGACGGGAAGGTCGGAGACACGAAGGTGGTCAGCAGTCCGCACCCAGAGCTGAATCCGTTGGCGGTGAACGCGGTGAAGCAGTGGCAGTTCGATCCGGCGCGTAAGGATGGCAAGCCGGTCCCAGTGACGATTACCGTCAATGTCGCTTTCCAACCTCCGGCGGCAAACCAGGCAGTCGGCGCTGCGGCATCCGCCCCGACCGCCAAGAAATAATTTAGCCCGCATTTCCTCGAAAACTTTGCGTTCCGAAACGACCCCATTTGCGTATATGCAGATGAGGGTCGTCGTCGTTGAGCCAATGGCAGCCTAATTTCGAGCAATTGCTGGTTACTAACCAAAGCATGGTGTTCGGACTGGCGCTGCACTTTTTGCGCGATCGCACAGCCGCGGAAGAAATCGCGCAAGATGTGTTCCTCGCACTGCACAAGCACCTGCACAGCGTGACCTGCGAAGAGCATGTGCGTTTCTGGCTGCGACGAGTGACAGTGCAACGGTGCATCGATCATGCGCGGCGGTCGCCGATGGTTTCGGTGGCGCTCGACGAGGCGCATGAGATTGGAATCGATCCTCCAGAGAACGACGTTTTCCTGCGCGAACGTTTGCGCAAGATGATTGGCGGGTTAGCTCCCGCAGCTCGCGCCGTCATGCTGTTGCGGTACCAGGAAGACCTTGCACCTCCTGAAATCGCGGCGACACTTTCGATGCCGCTGGCGACAGTGAAGAGTCACTTGCAGCGATCGTTGATGCAGTTACGGGAAAAGATGAGCCCGAGAGGCTCGGCGGTGAATGGATGACGGATTTTGAAGACCAGTTACGAGAAGCGCTGCGGCCGCCGGATGTTCCGGCTGGATTTAAGAACCGCGTGCTTGCGAAATTGCCGGAGGCGTATCCGCCGGCGCCGCGTCATCCGGTGATGCGCCGGGTGGCGGTTTGGGCGGCGGTGGTGGTGGTAATTGCGGGAAGCATTACGGGGTTGCAGATCGAACGCGCGCAGGAGCAGCGGGTGCGCGGCGAGAAAGCACGCGAACAGGTAATGCTCGCGTTGCGGATTACAGGAACAAAGTTGAACCAGGCCCAAAGCCACGTGCGGCAAGTTGGCGACGATGGCAGCACGAACGGAGAACGTCCATGAAGAATTTGCTAAAAATTGTTTGCGTGCTTTTGCTTGGTGCGGTTTTTGTGCCGGCGCAAGAGTTTCCCTGGAAGATCAATCTCGATAAATTTGCGGCCGAAGCTTCCGAAACCGTGGACGTCACTCTCGACAGCAACATGCTGAACCTGGCGAAGAATTTTCTATCCGACAAAGACGCAGATCAACGCCAGGCAAAAGAAATCGTGTCGCAACTGCACGGGATCTATGTTCGCAGCTACGAGTTTGAGAAGGGCGGGGTATACACGGCCGCGGACATTGAAACGATGCGGGAGCAATTGAAGAGTCCGGAGTGGAACCGCATTGTGGGGGTGAAGAGTAAGCGCGAAGGCGAGACGAGCTACGTCTACATCCGGCAGGTGGGCGGCAAGATGACCGGGCTTGCAGTGATTGCTGCCGAGGCCAAGGAACTTACGCTGGTGTACATCGACGGGCCGATCGATCTGGAAAAGATCAGCGCGTTAGGCGGACAGTTTGGCGTGCCGAAGTTCGATACCGGCCACGCACACGCGGAGAACTCACACAAGAGCAAGGGAGAAGCGGAATGAAACGCCAACTGATCTCACTCACCGTAATGGCCGCACTCCTATTCACGATGGCGCTGCCGCTCTATGCAGAAGATGAGTTCGATGCCACAGTGCATCGCATCTCCGATCGGATCGGCAAGCGTCCGATGCGGATTCCGTTTCTCGGGGCGATTCTTTTCTTCACTCCGGCACGAAGCGGGCATCTACGACTGGCGACGTTTGAAGATGTGCAGGGCCGGCTGACCCTGGCCGAGTTGGAGAGTTCGATCGGCGGGGTGCTCAGTGCGGAGTGGCATCCGTTCGTCAAAGTAGATTCACGGCGCGATCATGAGAGCACGTTGATCTACGCGCGCACCAACGGAAGCAGCATGAGGCTGATGGTGATCAACGCAGAATCGAACGAAGTCACCGTCGTGCAGATGGACGTTCCTAAGAAATTGCAGGGAAGCTGGCTCGACGATACGAAGGATCGAGTGCACAAGAATCGTCACGGAGAAAATACCGACGGGAATGGCGACGGCGCTTAGAAACAATCGTGCAAGAAGAAGGGCAGCCTCGCGGCTGCCCTTTTCTCTGGCTCAGTGAAGACGTGTTTACAGAACCTGCACGTTCTCCGCCTGTAAACCCTTAGGACCCTTCACGACGCTGAAGGAAACCGCCTGACCTTCTTGAAGGCTGCGGAAGCCCTTCGATTGGATCGCGGAGAAATGTACGAAGACGTCTTCGCCGCTTTGACGGGTGAGAAAACCATAACCTTTGGCATCGTTAAACCACTTTACTGTTCCTTGCTCCATGGTGATGCAAATCCTTTGTGATGATGTATACGTCGGAGTGAACCGGAGGGTGAGGTACAGGCTGTACAGCAGGTACTGCACATCCGTTCGTCAAACGCGAAAATATTGTAACCCACCGTGTCCAGTGGACCGAGAGTGTGTACTTTAAGGTAACTAGCGAGCCCAGGCGAAGCTACTTCACGGGAATCGCGGCCAAACACTGCTTATAAAGCTCGATGAGGTGCTTGGCGTACTCGTCCGGACGCGACGGGGCGCCCCCTTGGAAGCCTGCGCTGGCGGACCCAGTCTTGCCGTAGCCGGTGGTGACGGCGATGAATTTCATCATGTCGAGGGCGATATCTTCGTTGCGGCGCGAACCCACGGTGGGGGTAGGAAGTTGATCCATGTTGATGCCTCCAAGATTGCAATCAGACCGACAAGCTGCAAAGAAATTCTAGCAGCCCCAGAGGCGAGCTGACGTCGCCTGACGATAGATCTGGGCTCGAGCAGGCGAAGTCCTTCGTGCGTAATTGCTTTCGTTATCGTTCCTCCCTGATCTGGTTAAGTTTCCATGCTCGTGAAAGCTACCCGACCGATGATGAGGTCGGCGGGCGAAAGATCGTCTGGGACGCGCAGCAGGGTAACGGGCACGTTCGCCGCTGCAGGACGCAAGACGAGGGTGTCGTCCATGAAGGTGACATAACGAATGACCGCCTCGCCGCCATTGAGGACGGCATACATGGTTTGTTCGCCGCGACGATAGGGCGCGAGCGAGTGGTAGTAGCGGTCGAGGAGCACGGTGCATCCGGAGCCCAGGCGCGGAGACATGGCTTCGCAGCAGGTGCGCGATGGTTTCATCAGGAGGAAGCGCAGCCAGTCAGGGCGATTGGACTCTTCGTCAGCGCGCATGCGACGCAGGAACGACTGCTTGAACTTTACGACCTCGAGCACATCGCGCGCGGGCACGAAGGGAAGA
>PLWX01000092.1 GCA_003151155.1 Acidobacteriaceae bacterium | reverse complement strand
ATCCAGACCGATATACTTCACACTTGTCATCGAAGGGCGCTCCTTGTGTAGGCTGAGTTGCGAGGCTCACAACCTACTCCAACCGGGCGTCCTTTCATAATGCGTGGTAACTTATCCACTTATTCGCCGAAGGGACTAACTTCCGAGTTTCCCGTGATCCGGGCACAATCGCTAGCATGATCAGGCAGACCGAATCTCCGGTTAGCCGACTTCCAGTTGGGCGCGCGTGGAAATTCCCAAGTTCACGTTTGCAAGTGAGTAGTCTGTGGGCGCAGACCCTAAACTAGCGTGTGATACACTCCGCGCGCCATAGCCACAGGGCTCGATTTGATCCAGGTGGAGATTACCCTTAGCCATAGAACCCGAGTCGAGTCGTCTGTCGGATTGCAGGTGACACGTTGAAGCATCGGCACCACGTCCTCTTTCTCCTCTCGCTTCTTTCGGCGATCAGCTATTTGGACCGTGTATGTATTTCTGTGGCCGGTCCAAGAATTCAGCACTCCTTTGGACTGACTCCAGTGCAATGGGGCTGGGTCGGCGGCGTTTTCGCCTTTTCCTATGCACTGTTCGAAATCCCCAGCGGATACCTGGGCGACCGCATAGGGGCTCGTGCGGTGCTGAGCCGCATTGTTCTTTGGTGGTCCGGTTTCACCGCTCTCACTGGGGGCACGTGGAACTTTCTGTCCCTGCTGGTCACCAGGCTTCTGTTCGGGGTTGGAGAGGCCGGAGCGTTACCGAACACGTGTGTCAGTCTTTGTCGTTGGTTTCCCCCCGGCGAACGCGCGCGTGCTCTGGGCTTCATTCTGATGGCCGCCGAAGTGGGCACCGCGTTGACCCCACTGCTCGTAGTTCCCATTCAGAAGTATTACGGCTGGAGACCCTCTTTCTTTGCACTCGGATTAATCGGCGCTGTCTGGGTCATTGCATGGAGACGTTGGTATCAAGACCATCCGAAAAACTCGCCACGGATTTCAGCCACCGAGCTTGCGGAGATCGGCCCCACCGTCGGCAACACCGAGCACACCCTCCCTTGGCGGCTCGCCCTCCGCAGTCGAAATCTGTGGGCCATGGCTCTTGCAGGGCTGTCGTATCGCTATGGCCTCTATTTTTTCCAGTTCTGGCTGCATACCTACCTGGTGAACGCACGCGGGTACTCAGAATCCGCGCTGCTCTTGACCGCCTGGCTATACGCCGCTGGCGCCGCTGCCAATGTGGTCGGCGGCATTGCGAGTGATTCTCTTGCGAAGAGGGTTGGGATGAA
The DNA here is from genome assembly GCA_003151155.1 of Acidobacteriaceae bacterium. Taxonomy (GTDB): domain Bacteria; phylum Acidobacteriota; class Terriglobia; order Terriglobales; family Acidobacteriaceae; genus Korobacter. The sequence continues at coordinate 14,879 of PLWX01000092.1, read as the reverse complement.
GGTCGCCCGCCGCGCCGTGCCTTTTGTCGGCCTGATGATTTCGGCAGTGTGCCTCACTCTGACCATATTCGTTGCCGGAAAATATGCCGCGCTCGCGCTGCTTGCCTTGAGCTACTGCGGCCTGACCTTTGCTCAAGCCACCTGCTGGGCCGTGTGTTTGGACATCGGCGCGCGTTTTGCAGGCGCAGTTTCGGCTGCTAGAAACACCGCTGCCCAGTTAGGCGCGACGATCTCTGCCGTCGTTTTCGGATACATGGCTAAGACCACTGGCAGCTACGACACTGCGCTTATCCCGGTCGCTTGTATGATTGCTGTGAGCGCTGTGCTGTGTCTGCGGATTGACGCTACCGAGCAGCTTTTCCCGGAACCCGCCCCCAGAGATCAGACACCAAATTCACTTCCAACTTACTGACCCAGACTTTGGATGCATGGCGCTACAAGCAGAAAAGTAGAAGCCACCTCGGCTGACCGCATAACTGACCTTCGTGGCTCTTCCGCCCACACCCGTGGGACAGACAACGTGACACGAACCTCTTAATCTGCCAGCGTGGAATACTCCCACTAGTCATACTTGTTCTTTAATAACTAGTAACCCCATTCAAGGTATCGGCACTCCGCAAAGTGGCCGAAAAGCTCGGTTAACTCCAGCGTTTTGAAGATTTTGATATTTAACTGTCTTAACATCAGGATTTTAGGAGTTTTCCACAGGCTAAATCAATGAAACCTCTAGGGAGAGGGGGGAGGGGGTCCCCCTAACAACTTCGTTACTAGCCGTCGGCGCGAGCCGATTTCTTGTTGGCGCGAACCAACTCTTCCAGCAACCGCGCCGGACGATAGGTTTCTCCCAGCGTCTTGTGCAGGTATTCCAGCGTGCGCAGCCGCCGCTCCAACCCTGCCGCCTCCGCCTCCGCCAGCGGCCCCACTTTCAACCCCAGCCCCTGGCTGATCGCCAGGTCGATCTCCTCCGCCGGCGCCAGCCCTTCGCCCAGCATGCGGAACGCTTCATTGCAAAGCAATGCCTGCATGCGCGCCGTGATCGCGCCCGGAGTCTCTCGTAACACGATAGATTGTTTTTTCATGCGTTGCGCCATGTGCTTCGCGGCCGCAACCGTCTCGTCACTGGTCTCCAGACCGCGAACAATTTCCAGCACCGACGAAGTTTGTGGCGGTCGCGGAAAGCGCATCGCAATGCACTTCGGAGCGCGATAGATCACCGACGCGAGTTCGGTGATACTTTGCGTATGCGTGTGCGATACGAGAATCGTTTTTGGAGGACAGAGCTTATCGAGTACGACGAAGATTTCTAGTTGCGACTCGAGTTCATCCGGCACAGCTTCGATCACCATGTCGGCGTCGCGCACCGCGTCTTCAACACTCGATGCGAACTCGATGCGCGCCAACGCCGCATCGGCTTCCGCCTGGTCGAAGTTCCCTGCTTCCACCGCGCGGTTTAGCTCCGCGCGAATCGCGTCTTCCGCCTTGCGCAGCGCGGTTGGCAGTATATCTTCGAGGATGGTGCGAAAGCCGCCAGTCGCGGCGGCCTGCGCAATACTCCGTCCCATGCTCCCCGCGCCGATGACCGCGACGGTGCGAACTTCAGACAACACCGGTTTTCCCGCTTCGCAGGTCCTGCAGAACCACCGGGTAATTTGGTTCTGCCTTTTCCATGTAATCTGCGAGACGAGTCTTTTCTTCTGGGCTGAGCGAGCTGTAGTGCACCGTGATGCGGCGCAGCGTTGCTGCAATGTCGTCCACGTAGTTCATCATGCGAATCAGTTCACCGCTTACGACCGCCATGAATACTCCTTGAGAATAAGTCCGGGTTTGGTAATCTCTTATTCTCAATGGCGCGCGCCATTTAGTAAAGCCGCGCCCGGTCACGCCCAAGACACCCTTGACCCTTAACCCCGCATCCTAACAATCTTGCCCTTCGTGTGAGCGTGAACGAATAGATGCGCAGCAGCCTCTCGATTGCCTCCGACCCTAATACAGCGCTTGCAGACTGCTTGGAGCAGCTCGCTGCCGCCAAGCGGAATGCGCGGCCTTCTTCGACCTATCGCGTGCAGTTCCATTCCGGGTTCCGCTTCACGGATGCGGAGCAGATCGTGGAATATCTCAACGAGCTCGGCATCTCGCACTTCTATGCGTCCCCCATCCTGAAGGCACGCATCGGCAGCACTCACGGCTACGACATCACCGACCACAACTCGCTGAATCCCGAGGTCGGGTCGGAAGAGGAGTTCCATCGTTTTTCGGCCAAGCTTCGCGAACACGGCATGGGTCTTCTGCTCGACGTAGTCCCCAATCACATGGGTGTTGGCAGCGGCGATAATCCCTGGTGGCAAGACGTCCTGGAAAACGGCCGCGCTTCCGCCCACGCCGACTTCTTCGACATCGACTGGAATCCCCTGAAAGCGGAGCTCCGCAACAAACTTCTGCTGCCCATTCTCGGCAATTACTACGGCGAGGAATTGGAAGCCGGCAAGATCCAGTTGGCTGTGGATCACGCCAAGATCGTCTTCCGTTACTACGACAATGTTCTGCCTGTCGACCCTCAGACCATTCCCATCATATTCAGTATGATCGGCGACCTCCGCGCACGTCCGGGGAAAGGTATCGCGGAGTTGCTGCAAGTCCTCGAAGGTCTGCGCGCTTTCCCGCCGAACTGGACCGAAGATCGCGACCTGGTTCTCACTCGCCAGCAGAATCTGCCTGCCCTGTCAGAACGCCTTGCGGACCTCATCAGGAACAGCGAAAGCGTCCGGCAAGCCGCGGAAGAAGCGATCGCGGTGCTCAATGGACAAGTCGGCGAGCAGCGCACCTACGATGGATTGCACCGCCTTCTTGAGGCCCAGGCCTACCGTCTGGCGTTCTGGCGGGTGAGTGGCGAAGAGATCAACTACCGGCGCTTCTTCGACATCAACGACCTCGTTGGACTGCGCATGGAAGACCCGCGCGTCTTTGCCGACACCCATCGCTTATTGCGCCGACTCCTGGCTGAAGGACACGTGCACGGCCTCCGCCTCGATCACCCGGATGGGCTCTTCAACCCTCTCCAGTATTTCGTCCGCGTGCAAATGCTCTACACCGCCAGCCGCTGCAAGGGGGCCGTACCGCAGGGTGATATCGCGGACAACGGTATCGAGCGAGAAATCCAGACAGCGTTTGGAAAGCGAGAATGGCCCGGGCCCAACGCACCGCTCTATCTGCTGGTGGAGAAGATCCTCGAGCCCGGCGAACATATGCCGCCGGAATGGCCCGTCGATGGCACCGTCGGCTACGACTTCGCCAACCTGGTAAACGGTGTCTTGATCGATCCCGAGGGTGAGAAACCCTTGACGCACACTTACCGTCGGTTCCTCGACCGGACGGTCGACTTGCAAGATCTCGTCTACGACAGCAAGAAGCTGATCATGGACACTGCCCTGGCCAGTGAAATCAACGTGCTCACTCACATGCTTGACGAGATCTCGGGCCGCGATCGGCGGGCGCGTGATTACACCCGCAACGTGCTGGCAGATGCGATCCGCGAGACCATAGCCTGCTTCCCGGTGTACCGCACCTATATCGACGAGCGGGGCAACGTCGATGCGCGCGATCGCGAACACATTGACACCGCGATCCAGTCCGCAAAGCGTCGCAACGAAGGTATGCCGGCAGGGGTATTCGATTTCCTGCGCGCCATCCTTCTCCTCGAAGGCCAGGATGGCGGCGAGATGATCCGCGGCTACCGGGCGCAGCTCTACTTCACTTTGAAGTTCCAGCAATTGACCGGCCCGGTGATGGCGAAAGGGCTGGAAGACACGACGTTCTACGTTTACAACCGGTTCGTTTCGTTGAATGAAGTAGGAGGATCACCGGAAATCTTCGGCACTACGCCGGACCATTTCCATCGTGCCAATTTTGCGCGCGCGGGCACTTGGTGTGCTTCCATGCTCTCGACCTCGACCCACGATACCAAGCGCAGCGAAGATGTGCGCGCGCGGCTCAACGTCCTTTCGGAGATGCCGCGACAATGGTCCGCCGAGGTCATGCGTTTTCGGCGGGTGAATCGCGGGAAGAAAGTGCAACTGAAAGACGGGCGCATGCCACCCGACCCCAATGAGGAGTACTTGCTCTATCAGTCTCTGTTGGGAGCGTGGCCGCTCGAAGGTCTGGAGACCGACGCACAACGGAAAGAATTCATTCAGCGCGTGCAGGGCTATATGACGAAGGCTATCCACGAAGCCAAGATCAACCTAAGCTGGGTAAATCAGAACCCAGAGTATACGGAAGGTCTCAAGGCATTTGTTGCGTCTATTCTCGAACCTGACAGTCCGCGACGGCCAAATCAGTTTCTGACCTACGCGGAAGAAATTCTGCCGCAGATCCAGTTCTTTGGCGCAATCAATTCCCTATCGCAAGTGCTCATCAAGCTGACCGCCCCGGGCGTCCCCGACATTTACCAGGGACAGGAGATGTTCGATTTCAGCCTGGTGGACCCAGATAACCGTCGACCGGTGGATTTCGATCTGCGCCGGAGGGCCTTACAACAGCTCAAACACTCGGCCCAAGGCAACTTCTATCGCGAAATCTGTCACGACCTTTTGCAGAATTGGCGGGACGGCCGATCGAAGCTCTGGACAACGATGCGAACGCTTGCGTTACGACGCGAGGAGCGCGCCTTATTCATGGAAGGCAGTTACACGGTGCTCCGCGCGAATGCCGAACATGATCGCCACGTGATTGCATACGCGCGAAGCCTTGGTGGAAAGCACATCATCATGGCGGCACCACGCCTTAGCTATACGTTGATGAAGGGCGCCTTGCAGCCACCGATCGGGAACGCTTGGGGACGAAGTTATATCGCCATCCCTCCAGAAATTCCAGGCCGTCTCCGCAATGTGTTTACTGACGAAATCGTTTTCGATAAGGGCGAGCAGCGGCTGCTATGCAGCGAAGTCTTCGGGATTTTCCCCGTCGCGCTTCTGGTATCCGCTTGAATCCAGCAACTCGTCGCGGTCCGTCGTAACCGCGATGTCAGCCAGCATCCTTGCCGACTCCTTGGTAAGCAGCCCAGGTTGATACCGCCAGCCCCAGTTTCCATCCGACAGGCTTGGAGTATTCATGCGAGCTGAGCTGTCGAGACCGAAAACGTCTTGCAACGGCACCACGCAGAGCGTCGCAATCGACGCCTCTGCCGCTCGGATGAACGCCCAATGCACGTTCTTGTCGTCGGCACCGAAAGCGGCAGCAGCTGCACTCTTTTCATGAGGCTGTGCTAATGACTTCCACCATCCCATGGTGGTGTCGTTGTCGTGCGTTCCGGTGTAGACGACAGTATTGGCCTCGTACCGATGAGGCAGATACATGTGTGCGCCACGGTCTCCAAACGCAAACTGCAAAACGCGCATGCCCGGAATCTTGAGCCGCTCGCGGAGCGCATGGACCTCCGGGGTAATCATGCCGAGATCTTCTGCGATGAAAGGCAGGGTGCCGAGTTCGCGATTCAGCGCGTTGAAAAGATCATCAGCTGGACCTTTCGCCCAATGTCCGTGGATCGCGGTAGGTTCGTGTGCGGGGATCTCCCAATAGGACTCGAACCCCCGGAAGTGATCGATGCGGAGAATGTCGCAGAGTTGATGCGCCCAACGCATGCGCTGTACCCACCAGTCGTAGCCTCGCTCACGCAAACGGTCCCAGTTGTAGAGTGGGTTGCCCCAACGCTGGCCGGTATGGCTGAAGGCATCCGGGGGCACGCCTGCGACCACTTCGGGCTCGAGATCGCGAAGACGAAAGATCTCGGGATGCGTCCAGACATCGGCGCTGTCGTAGCTGACAAAGATAGCTACATCGCCGACAATCTGGATGCGACGTTCCTGGCAGTAGCGGCGCAGGGCTCCCCACTGTTCGAAGAATGCAAATTGTAAGAACTTAGCCACCGCGAGTTCGTGGCCCAGTTCGCCGCGTAGCGTATTGAGAGCGTCATGTTGGCGATGGGCGATTTCAGCAGGCCAGGTGTTCCAACTGGCGCCTTGATAGCGCTCACGGAGCGCATCGAACAGCACAAAGTCGTCGAGCCACCAGGCATTCTCGCGGCAAAAACGGTCGAAGCGGTCGCGTTTGCTTCCTGAAGCGCTCTGCAGGAAGCGCTCACCCGCTTGGCGCAGAAGCGGAACCTTTGCCTTGCGCACACCTTCAAAGTCCACCCGATGATCTCCGCCATCGGGCAGACCCGCGAGAGCAGCACGATCCAGCAATCCCCGATCGGCGAGCCGTTCAAGACTGATAAGCAGGGTGTTTCCTGCGAAGGCCGAGGTCGACGAATAGGGCGAGTTTCCGATGCCTGGAGGCCCGAGCGGCAGGATTTGCCACAGGGTCTGCTTGCCTTCTTCGAGCCAATGCACGAATTCATAAGCTGCAGGGCCAAAATCACCAATGCCGCCGCGCGAGGGCAGCGACGACGGATGTAGAAGAATGCCAGAAGATCGTTTCGTAAACATGTACAAACCTTATGATGCAGACTTACACACAATCAGCCAAATTGCATCGAAGCGAAAACGAATATTGTTAGCAAAAATGAAAACGCGGCCGGGAAGTCCGACCGCGCTGACCGGATGAACTCGTTAAGCTACTCGCCGCTCAACGGCTGCTGCGATTGGCTGAGCCGCTCAATGGCTTTCTTGTTACGTTTAATTTTCCCGTCTTTTTCCATGCGGGCTATCAGGTTGGTGATGTAGAGCTCAAGCACTTCGTCACGCTTCCTTCCCAAAACTTGCTGGCGCGCTGACTCTGTACCGCTCTTGATCTCCTCAGCCGAGGGCTCTTGCTTGTCGAGCGACGACATGATCACGGCATTACGTCCGCCTTGCACCGGTCCCACGATGTCGCCCGCCTTCGCTGCGAAGATTGCCGCAGCACTGCCAGACATTGACCCGACATCTGGCACCTGGGAAGACTCGGTCACCAGCTCACTGGTCTTCACTGCGAAACCCGCTTCCTTGGCGGCCTTCTTCAAGTCGTGCTCAGTCCGTGCACGGTCAGCCAGTTCCTGTGCCTTCTGTACCAACAGGGTTTGCGCCTTGCCGGCTTTGAACTGCTGATCGACTTGCGCCTTGGCTTCCTCGAAAGTTGGGGTGGACGGCGGTTGCACATCCGTCACTTCGTAGACCACATACCCTTGAGCGACGGGCGCAGTATCGGCACCACTCTTGGCGTTGGTCTTAAAGGCGGCATTCATGAACTGAGGAGCGTTTCCGACGCCGGGCAGCACGTCGGACTGCTTCACGAAATCGGTTGTCGTGACGCTGTCACCCGCGGCAGCCGCTGCTTTGTCGAGACCTTGTACCCGCGCCGAGGCACGTAAATTTTCGGCAGCCTTCTGCGCCGCGTCCGAGGCCTTCTGACGCGAGAGATTCGCCACAATCTGCGCTTTCACCTCATCAATGGGCTTGGTGTGGGCCGCTTCGTGAGCTTCGACCTTAATGATGAAAAACCCGTATCGCTCGCTCCGGACCGGACCGACAATCTCGCCGGGCTTCGCAGCGAACGCGGCCTGCTCGAATTCCGGAACTGTCTTCCCTTTCGTGAATTCGAAATAACCACCTTGATCCTTGGAACCAGGATCGTCGGAATACTTTTTCGCGAGACCGGCGAAATCCGCTCCCGACTTCGCTTGTTTCAATATGTCTTCCGTCTTTGCCTTTGCGGCGGCAACCGCTTTGTCATCGACTTTGCCATCGGCGCCGGGCGGCGGAGTTTTGATCAGGATGTGGCGTTCCTTAATTGTCTCTTCGACCTGATATTCCGCCTTGTGCTGGTTGTAATAGCTCTGCACGTCCGCATCGTTTGGTTCAACACCAGGCAGCTTGCTTCCATTGATAAGCACAAAACGGACTTTGCGCTTCTCGGGAATAGAGTCTTTGAACTGGTCCTTGTGCGCTTCGTACCACGCCCGGAGCTCGGCATCGCTAGGATTGATGCCCTTTTGAATATCCTGCATTGAGATGGAAGCGTAGTCGAATTTCACCTTCGTCTGTTGCTGACGGACCATCGATTCCACTTCAGAATCAGATACCGTAGCGCTGGCTTCCACGACATTCTGCAGTTTCTGGAGTTCGATCTGTTTCTTCAGTTCGTCTTCGAATTGAGGAACCGTCAGATTGAAGTTGCTTTGCACAAAGTTCTGATAAACGTCGTCGCCAACGTACTGTCCCTTGGGAAAGAGTTGCTCACCGAACTGCCCCTTATGCAGAATCAGCCGCAATTCCTCATCACTGACCGTGAGGCCCATGCGATTTGCTTCGGCGATGACTGCCTTCTGCTTGATCAGCATTTCAGCAGCCTGGGGCATGAGGTAGGGCACCAGTTGCGCCGGATAGTGTTGTTGCTGCGCCATATTCTGGGCCGCGCGTGAAACCTCGGTCACCGTGACTGGGTCACCATCGACTTTTGCGACGTCGCTGTCACTGGTTACGGCGCTGTCGCCAAAAATACTGCCGCCGGGAATCAATGTGACAACCATCATCACGCAAATTACGGTGAGCAAGCCTCCGAGCACGATCTTCTTGGTCGGGGAGGGCGTCTGCAAAAATCGAATCATCTTCTCTGGAACTCCAAGGTTATGTAGGCGAAACTTTGATTATAAACCAGCAGCGCCGGACCTCCTCACCGCGAAGCCGAGAATTCCGATGCGCTTTAGTGGCGCGAGTCGACCACTCAACCCATGAATTCGACCGATCAGGCTCTCCCCCTTTAACACCTGCATTGTCATTGTGTTGTAATAGGTGGAGCAGTCCCTATGCCGAAGCGCACTCAGAGCATTCACAGGACCTTAGTAGCCGCGCGTCGTCGTGTTCGCGAATTGGCTATGATCGGCCGCGCGCTCGCGTCCACCGACCATCCTGTGATGGCGCACATCATTCCAATGCGCCAGTGCAACCTTGCCTGCAAGTATTGCAATGAGTATGACAAGGTCTCCAAGCCGGTGCCGCTTGAAACGATGAAGCGACGCATTGATCACTTGGCCAAGTTGGGCACGAATGTCGTCACCATCAGTGGCGGCGAACCGCTGCTACACCCGCAACTCGACGAGATCATCCGCCACATGCGGAAGTATCCGATCATCGCGGGGATGATCACGAATGGGTATCTGCTCACTGCCGATCGAATCAAGCGATTGAATGCCGCCGGGTTGGATCATCTGCAGATCAGTATCGACAACGTGAATCCCGATGACGTGTCGAAGAAGAGCCTGAAGGTTCTCGATAAGAAACTGCAGTTGCTCTCTGAACATGCCGACTTCCACGTAAACATCAACTCGGTGGTCGGCGGCGGTGTGAAGAACCCCCACGATGCGCTTGTTGTCAGCCGCCGTGCGTTGCAACTTGGCTTTACCTCGACGGTTGGCATCATTCATGACGGAGACGGCCAACTGCAGCCGCTTTCGGATGAAGAGCGTTCCGTATTTCTTAAGATCAAGACGCTCGAGAAAAAGAATTATTCGCGCTTCAATCACTTCCAGGACAATATCGCCAACGGCAAGCCCAACGAGTGGCGATGTCGCGCCGGCGCTCGTTACCTTTATATCTGCGAAGAAGGTTTGGTTCACTATTGCTCTCAGCAGCGCGGATATCCAGGCACGCCGCTTGAGCAGTACACGACCGCCGATGTGAAGCGTGAATTCGTGACAGAGAAGAGCTGCGCGCCACATTGCACCGTGTCATGCGTCCACCAGATCAGCTATATCGACCACTGGCGCGCTCCGCAACACATCGCAACACCACAATCCGTCGAAGCAAGCGATCTGGTTCAGATCGAGTAACCGAGAATTCTCCGGGATCACGCATGACGCTTTTTGCAAGCGTGTGTTAAATTGTTTGTGGTGGTTCGAATTTTGGTCCGGTAAATCTTCCGCCTCCCGCACCGCCAACTCCCTTCCAATCGGCAAGATTGCGCAAGCGGGTTCCAGTCAAAGTCAGGGCGCGTAGCTCAATTGGCAGAGCAACTGACTCTTAATCAGTAGGTTGAAGGTTCGATTCCTTCCGCGCTCACCAAATCTTCTTGAATCTAAAACACATCTGGGGCACCATCGCGCCTTTATGCTTTTAACTTTTTTTGATGTGCACCCCCCTCGGTGACCACCTTTTGCTGGGCCGCGAGTTTTTTGAACGCGCTTTCGATTGCATCCGCCTGCGGGTGGCAGTATCGCTGGGTGATTGTTATGGAACTGTGGCCGGCAATCCTCGCCAAAGTAAATGGATCACATCCAGACTCAGCAAACCACGTCAATGCGGTGTGACGTAGGCAATACGGAGCGAAGAATGCAAGCCCGGCCTGTACGACCTTCTCGTGGCTTGTAAGGAAGGACGAGTCGATCGCCGTGCTCTCTGCGACTGTTTGTGCCCAGTCGCCTCCCTTTTTCCCTTTACTCCACGTCTTATAAGCCGCATTCCCTCGCTCGATTAACGCGATCGCCCTTGCATGTTGTCCTTTGGCGGTGCCCTCTTCAAAATGACCAAGCTCCGAATCGCTTGGAAATACCCAGCCTTCAATCGGCTTTTTCTGTTCTTCCCAGCGACTCTGAAGCACATGCTTCACCTCTGGAAACATCGGCAGCACGCGACGAGCCGCACGAGACTTGCCGTGTGTGATCTTAATCAGCCCTCCATCCTCGCCGAAGACGACATTTTCCCAACGCAATTCGTAGAGTTCGCCTGGTCGCAATCCGGTGCCTAACATGATCGTGGCAACATCCCGCCATGGCTCTGGGCAAGCATCGAGGTAGGCGCTCGCCTCATCGCGGGTAAGAACTCGTTCCCTCTGCCGTTCTCCTTTGGCGAGAGTGATACGCGCGGGCCGATCCAGCTTGCCCCACTGAAAAGCCAAATTCAGCGCCCTGCGGAGTGTCCGAAGCCCACAGTTGATCGTGGAAGGGGAAAGGCGTGACTTCCGAGTTGCGTACTGACTCGCGTGCTGATCGGTAATCTCGTCGAGCCTGAGCTTACCCAGGCCCGCATCCAGCAGGGCACGTACGCCGAACGAGTAGTACTCGACCGTCTTTGGCTTCGACTTGCTCTTGCTCTCGACGAACGGAAGAAAATCCTTCTTCAGGAAATCATCGAGTGTAGGAGCAGGCTTTGCCTCAAGAATGCCCCAGTTCCCCGCCGCCAGTTCAGTGCGAATCTTTGCCTCAATCGAGCGTGCCGTCTTCTTATCGGTGGCTCGCGTGCAGCGGTGGATCAATTTGCCTTGGTGGTGGAATTTGATTCGATAGTATCGACGCCCTTTTGGTTTGTAGATCATTCCCTGCCCCTTCCCGCCCGCAAAATAGCGTTGTTTCTTTCTTTGCGTCATTTCCGTGCCGAAGTAGCCTTCTGAGATGTTCTCGATTGGCGGCGACGCTGTGCTCCGACTTTGTAATAACTCGCTAACGCAAAAATACTTTGCTGGTATTTGACACAAGATTCGTAACTGCAACACTTTGAATCTACTCTTTTCCTGATGAAGAAGCGGGCCGGGCATTCAGGATTTTTGCAGATCGCAAACTTCCGCCAGTAAGCCAAAACCGCAATTAAAAGCGTAGCTCGCAGATCGCCGGGTTGAGGCAGAATCCGCCCGAACTGCAAGCTCACAAACCAGGAAATAGGTGCAAGCTGATCAAAGCCCCGGCCAGGCTTTCGCTCTAGCCAACCCTGCAAAAGTTTTTGCTTATCAGCCAAGCTGACGCCCGGCGTCCACACCTTCCGCAAGTCGTCCCGCAAACGGATCGGGTCGTCGTCATTCCCAATACTTACCCTCCGGCCCCAGCGCCTCGAGAACCACTGCACTCCGTCATCTCGGAGATTGGCGAGGTCGAACAAGAGCTTCTCGTATTCCTCTGATTTAAGCCACTTCATGCTTGAGTTCTCCATCGCATCTGCCTGCACGACTGTGTCTGAGGGGTATCTTTTGAAACTCCTCAAGCGGATAATGAAAGTGTACCCCGAAGAAGAAGGGGAAGGATAGTAGGTGAATGGATTATGAAGTCGAAGCAATTCAGTCCGAGACAAGCCGCGGTTCGGCTTGGGATTCGGCTCGACAATTTGTACGCACTGATTTGGGCAGGAAAACTGTCCGCGCAAAAACATGATGGCAGATGGCTGATTGATGCTTCTGCTCTGGAACAAAGGCTGCGGTCAAAGCGGAGCGACAACAATGGAACCACTCGCGGTTGATGTGGAGGAAGCGGCGCGCCTGGTATCGGTGAGTCCGCACACGATTCGCCGCGCAATTCGCAGCGGCAGACTAGCGGCGTCACGTTGCGGACGCCGCGTATTGGTACCAATCGAGAGCCTTCGAATATTACTGAGGGGCGATGTGCCTCCAATTCAGCCGGGGACAGATTCGTCAGATCGAACCCAACCCGCGACCCAAGCGGTACGTGTAAAGGAGTATCAACAATGAATTCTTCAATTCCAAAAGTCACAACCAAAGAAGGAGAGCAAATCGCTTTCCGAACATGTTCAGATTCGACCCTATCTCGGGAATGACGGCCTCATCTGGCTGCCGATTTGCGCCAAGTGCGGTGCACCCGTGCTTCCCGATGAGGGGAACTTGTGCGCCACAGCCAGTGATCTAACGCAGAGCGAGTCGATCAAGGTTGACGGCCGCAAATTTTCACCACTCGAAGGTTACGGCTTCGTTGTCCACAAGAGATGCGACGACGGATCAGGGATACCTTGGGTGCCGCGAAACTCCCGTCTCGTCCGAATCAGGATTGACGCCGTCGCCGATACCTTGGTCCCTGCCGCGGCATTCCGTCATGCACTGAGGAGGCTCCGTCGATTGGTTGTTGAGGATGTACAGAAACAGGAGCAGCGGCACGGTTTAAGAATCTCGCTCGCCGCAACTCAGACAAGAGCAAAAACATGGCAGCAACTCCTCTAACACAAAAAGAGGCAGTCGTTATAACGACCAATCGCGCACCGATGCAAGTCGCGGTGCCGGCCGACGCAAAGGCTGCAGCGGGCACGAAGCAGAAAGTCCTCACGTACTCCTTCGCGTCGCTCAAGGAGATGGTCGCGAGCGACGAACGCGCCGAGTATTTGGTTCAGAGCCTGATTCGGACTGACTCTGTGTCGCTGATTGTCGGTGACTCCGGTATTGGCAAGAGTCCCTTCTTGTACGAGATGGGAATTGCCGTGGCTGCAGGGAAGGATTTTCTACACTTTAAAACGAACCGCACCAAAGTCGTCTACGTGGACATGGAAAATGGGTTAAGGCAGGTTGAACGTATTGCCCAGCGCGTGTCTAAGCACCTCGGTCTCGAGAGCGTACCGGAGAATTTCCAATTTGCAGTGGGCGACTCTATTTGTAATGACTTCGATCTAGGCAAGATGCTGATGAAGGAAAAGCGCGGCCTGGTGATTATCGACACCCTTCGCAGTTTCAAGACGGAGGCTGAATGCAAGAGCACCTCGAGTGCGACCTTCCTCAAGCAGTTACGCGGACTTGCGCGAACCCACGGTTGTGCGTTCGTCGTCGTACACCACCTCAAGAAGCCATCCAAAGAGTTCCCTGGGCCGGCGCTGGAGGACTGTCCCGTACTCGAATGGCTCAATGAAGCAAGTGGGTCGCGCGCGCTGGTAAACCAGACAGACACTCGAATCGCTCTCGCTCGGCCGAAGCGAACAAACGCCGGAACGGGAGAGGATTCTTACGAAGTTGCACTCGTGATGAAGTCGAATACACGCGTCGAGGGAGATTATGGGCCGCTTTTCGTCGCACGGGACTTTGACCCAGACGGAGAGCCGATCGGGTATCGGCTCCTCACCGGCGCAGAGTTGCTACCAAATGACGACTACCGGAAAACATTCGCGGCGCTCCCCGCTGAGTTTCGCTTCACGGATGCGAAGCGCGTTCTAGGGAAGAGCGATTCCTCGACTGACAACTTTCTTCATCGGTGCATCGAGCTGAGGTTGATCGTCAAAGAGGCGGGGCGGTATCGCAAGTGTCAGACGGGGAAAGATACGGTGGAGACGAGGCCCCCAGGAGACCGTTTCAACCTGGCTGCCGAGGCTGCGTGATGATGTGGTTGTGGGATGTGAGTGGAGCGGGTGGAGTAACGAGAAGAAACGAAATATTCTTCAACAACTTACAACTCCACCTCCCTTCTGAGCACGCTGGAGTTTATGGAGCATTTTCAACCCTGCTCTCAGATCTCTCCAGCCGCTCCAGCCAACTCCAAATGTCGCTGGAGCTGGGAGACACTCATTTTAGAAGGATTAGGCATATTACTCCGACAACTACCATCTCTGAGGGGGATTGCGGGTGCCCGAATTTTGCAGCAATCGAAGTTCGTCCTGAAATAAATCTGCAAAGAAGGATGTTGCTCCCACAGCGTTTTTACGAAAGAGGCGCCTTTGCGGCGATACTCGTTATAACGACTATCTCGGCTCTGGAGCGCCGACGTGAGGCAATACGCGCCTTCCCTACCTCCAGCCACTCACGCGCGCCTGTACGAGGCGCTGGGGGCCGGGAGGGAGGGATTCTAGAAACGGACGAGGGTCGCCTAGTCGCGAGAAATCGCTTCGAGTTTCTTCTGTCACCAGATTTATGCGAGGCGTGATGTGGGCGTGACGATGCTACAGAAGTAGCAAGAAGTCGTTTTGCTATTTGCGCTGCTTGGAGCGTTGTTAGCAAACGTCGGTGCTCGTTGTTCGCACCAAAGAACACAGCAACCGGTGGCGGGTGCCCCAAGGTTCCCGAGACGCATACATCCTGCGCCTTCTACGCCGCGAGCGAATTCTTGCCGCTCTTTTTTGCTTTCGCCCTGCGCGCCCGAGCCGAAGCGGCGATCTTGGCACGAGCGGCCGCGCTCATCACCCGTTTGCGTTTTGGAGAATTCGACGATGCGAAGG
>PLWX01000088.1 GCA_003151155.1 Acidobacteriaceae bacterium | reverse complement strand
CTATTTACTCTTCACGCGTCGGATAAATCAGAAGCGGTTTTGCAGAAGCCGAATCTCCGCGTCCGTTGCCAAGTGCTTCGTGAGATCGCCTGCCCGGCTACGTCGCCCTCCTTGCAGGAAATCCGCTGCTTGCACCACGGGCTGCTAAGCAAAAATCATTCCGGGACAGAAGTCAGCTTGTAGAAAGTTTCACCACATAGGTAACTATAAACACGCTTATGTTGACCAATCCGAAATGGGCTAAAGTCATGGGCGACTTCTTGCCCAACAATCGTCACTGATGCAGCAGCACTGCGGATAGGTTCCGAGTTGCCCGTCAACCGGGAGCAATCGCGATCACTTCCCATAAGCCGACTTCCCAGTACTAATGCTACGGGGCTGACGTTTGAGTAGTTTCCGAGCAACAAGCTTGGCCGTCAAGTGATCAACCTTCGCTGAGCCGACAATGCTGGCCTAATCCTAAGAAGCGCAGAGCAACGGCCTGAGGTCAATCGCTGAATCAGACAGCATGAACGCCACAGCCCTCCAAGCTGCGCGGGGAGTCGTCCGCCAACCGCCTGGTGTAAAAATGCTCAAAATGGTTCCCAGACATCGTTTTGGAGTTGCTGCTTACCATCTGGTTATGCCCATCTCAGGGTATGCTCAAGTGCGTGTTGCCTGTCGGAATATCGCGCTCAAGCGAGGCAGGAGCAATCCCATCCTTGCCTGTTCTGGCCGGTGTCCAGCTGAGATGAAACATAGGGCCTGCATTACGCATATCCAAAGTGAAATGTCCGTTCTCTGAATGCCAGCTAAAATCAACAACGCTGTTGCCGACGCGGACATGTTCGACATGCAATGAATGCCAAGAGGCAGGGACCTGTGGCTCGAAATGCAGCACGTTCTTCCGTCCATCGGATTCCAGCCCCAGCATGCCGTGAAGCGCTGCGGAAAGAAATGCTGATGAGGACCAGGTCTGCTCCGGCACAGATTCGCGCTGCGGCGTAAAGAAATTGCCGGACATCACTTCATGCATATGACCAAGTGAATCGACTGACTCCCAAGGCACGAGACTCTGCCACAAAGTGTTTGCAGCGTCTGGCCGATGAGCCCGCCACATCATCTCGGCCGCCCCAGCCGTACTGAAGGCCCACACACTCCCTTTCGCATATCCGGTCGGATCGTAATCCGGAGCCGTGGTTGGCTTACTGCGTAATCCCCACGGAGTCAAATAAGGTGGCGTCGCAAGCAGGTCCAGAGTTGCTGATGTCTGTTCCGGTGTCGAAGCGCCGGAAGCAATAGCCGCCAGATCCGCTGCGGACGTCCTCTCCGTCGCAGTCCCGGAGCGGGTAAAGCCGCTAACCCAGCGCCGCGCATGGGAATCCCAGTATCGTGATCGGATGCTCTCCCGGGCGCGGAGACTCGCAGACTCCGCCTGCCGGCTCAGTGCCTCATCGTGCATTGACGCAGCAAGTTCAAACATGGCATGGGCTGCACTCACCCAGGATGAAGAGAGTGTCAGTTCGTCTGTGAGGCGATCCTGCTCATTGCCACTCATCTTGCCTGCCGGTACGCGCGGCAGGCCGTCGCTCTTATCCAGCGTGGAGAGGCAGTATTGATACGCTTTCAGGGTTGCGGGCCAGTGCCGGGAGAGGAAAGCTTGATCCCCGCTGATCCGGTCGTATTCGGCAAGCTCCGTCAGAAAATCGAAGGTTATGTCGACGTGAACATACATGTAAGGATAGTCCTTCGCCCAGTTCAGAAAGCCTGCACTTTGAGAGATCTCGTGCCACATCATGCCGTCTTCCGGCTTTTGATACCGGTAGAGAAAGTCCAGTTCGTCAGCGGCCCGCTTGTAGTTACCCTCATGCAACAGCGCCTCCGCTGCCAACAGACCATCCCCAGCGAAGTACCAGGCGTACTGTGGACGGCGCGAACTGTGCGAAGGTCCATAGCCGGCGACCACAGCGCAGCCGAGACGCGCATTGCACGTCCAGGCCTGCTCCAGCGCTATCTGTGCCCACTGGATCGCACGATTCGCCTCAGCATCAGGCGTAGTGACCCTTACGATCTCCGACGAGCTAAAGCGCTTCCCGTCGTCAATCGCAGAATCGTCGGACATACGCAGCAAAGAAGCTGCTGTCGCATGCACCTCATCCTCCTTTTCACTTTGCCCCGCAAACACCAGAGTCGCGCATTGGCCGCCAGCACAAGGTTTCGGTTCGAGTGTGAGAGTGGTGAAACGATTGAAATCGCTACCGCGGCGATCATTATTCATTTCACTGTGCTCTGTTGCCTCGGGTGACGAAATGAGTGCTCGGAACTGCTGCGTGGGTTCGCTTAAAAGGAAGCCTCGCGCATCCTGATCCCACGAGGTTTCCTGCCCGCCGATGCCAGCTGGCCACATCAAATTGAGCGACGGCTGAAAGTGAACTTGAATATGAAGATCACTGCGACCTTCCACGGTAAAACGGACGAGAACACCTGGGTCCTTCGCATGCGTCGCAATACGTTCCCGTACGCGGAAGTCCGGTGCAGTGTAGATACGGGTCACACCAAGGGGATCGATCTCGACTGACGTGGGCATAGCGATCGCAGAAATAGAGGGAGCTTTGGGCAGCACGAAGCTCAGGTGATATCCGGATACGAGCTGTAAGGGAAAACTCCAGAATTCCAGACCATCTTCAGAGTACCCACCAGCGAAGCCTCGAATCCCGTGTGCCGAGATATATCGATTCGGCAGCGTCAAGGCAGTCGACCATACTGGAAGGTCGGACGCAGCCTCCGGCTCGGTCGCCGATGCTGCCGAATGACTCTCTTGTGCAGAATTGAAGCTGCTGAGCAGGAGAAGGGTTACGAGTAAGCGAAGCATGGAGTCTCCTAATATCGTTGGGGCGAGTCCCTGTGACTCGTGAGCGACGTGTACCAAATTATCCCCCCGGTCATTGCATGTACAAGCATGCTTGAATAAGGTGGAATCATGAGTGAACAGATCCATCCCTACTGCCGTTGCCTCTATTACGCGGCGAATGCCCTGGCCAGAAACATATCCCGGCTGGGCGAAGACGCCTTCGTCCGCACGGGATTAGCCCCTTAACTTGGTTTCCTGCTCATGACGGTGAATCGAAACCCTGGCGTGCGGCCTCTCGATGCGGCTGAGATTATGCTGCTGGACCCCAGCACAGTCACACGACTGGTAGAGAACCTCCAGAGCAAGGGTCTGGTCATCCGAATGACTCAGGGACGTACCTCTCCGGATCTATTACGGCCCCGTCCACATCGATGAGCACACACGCAAACAATTTCTAGCTGGTTGGTCAACACGCTTGCAGTCAATCGAGCAGGAAAAGCCAATTCTCGTTGGCCGGTACTAAGCGGTGAGTGAATTTCGATGGAATGCCGCGTTGCGAAATTCACACTGCTAATCCGCTCCACGCTTTAGTCGGTACCGGTAAACGCGCTTGCAGTCGTCGACCGATTACGTGCGAGAAGCCGACTTGTCGGGACTAATCGCGCGAAGGCGGGACCGGATTACTTCCGGATTGTTGATCACTCGTTCAGCATCGTCCGCACTGCTCCGAGGCGTCGCGATTGCCACAAACGTCCTCACACGGAGCGGATCATTGCGCGTCGCCTTCCATTACGATGAATTTCTTCAGGTATATCATTGATGGACGCGAGGCTCAGCGACGCCAACGGGTGCTCAGTTGCCCCTAGAGTTCTCTGCCTCAGCATCCCTCCGATGACGAGGTTTTCGCATGGCTCGGGTTACGAAGCTAAATGTGAATGGAAGTTCCCGCACCATTCATGCGGATGCGGACATAAGCCTGCTCAGCGTGTTGCGCGATCAACTTGATCTGACAGGAAGCAAGTACGGCTGCGGAGAAGGCCAGTGCGGTGCCTGTACGGTCCTGGTCGATGGAAGTCCACGCCGGTCATGCATCACCCCGGTGGGAGCCGTCGGTCAGAAACAAATCACAACGATTGAAGGCCTCGCCCAGGGGGACAGTTTACATCCTTTGCAGAAGGCATTTCTTGAAGAGGCAGCAATGCAGTGCGCCTACTGCACGTCCGGGATGATCATGACGGCCGTTTCGCTGTTGCGCGCGAATCCCAACCCATCCGCCGCCGACATCTCGCATTCCATGCAGGGCAACATATGCCGCTGTGGAACCCATCCACGTATTGTGGCTGCAATCCAAAAGGCGGCGAAGGCCATGAACCATTCCATGAAGGAGTCCGGCCAATGAGCGACAAGCCAGATTTCCAAATTCCGCTGGAACCCGAACGCTACGAACTTACCGCGCCGCCCGCGTACCGCTTCGAAGTTGATCGGCGCGAATTCTTCAAGTTCCTTGGCGCCGGCATTTTGATTGTCGGTGTTCTGAAGAACGCCCACGCACTCCAAGAATCGGGTGCAGTCAGGCGGACGGACGAGTCGCTCCCAAAGGAAATCGGAGCTTGGCTGCACCTTGGAGAAAACGGCGCAGTGACGGTCTATACCGGCAAGGTGGAGGTCGGGCAAAACATACGGACATCTCTCAGCCAGTGCGTCGCCGAAGAACTGCATGTCCCGGTGAACAGAATCCAGATGGTGATGGGTGATACGCAGCTTACTCCGTTCGACATGGGGACGTTCGGCAGTCGCACCACCCCCACCATGAGTCCACAACTGAGGAAAGTTGCCGCAGCCGCTCGCGATCTGCTGATTGGTTTGGCGGCAGCCGAATGGCAGACCGATCGCAAACGCCTGATCACCGTTGACGGCAGAGTCACCGATCCAGATACCCAACGATCTCTCGAATACGCAGTCCTAGTGAAGGGACAACAGCTCACCCAAACCATCTCCACGGAAGAGCCTCTCATTCCGGCGGCTCAGTGGACAGTTCAAGGTCAATCACTGCCTAAAGTCGATGGGCGGGATTTTGTCACGGGGAAGCATCGGTATCCGTCCGACCAGAAATTGCCGGAAATGCTCCACGGCAAGATTCTACGGCCAACGTCTTTCGGAGCGACTCTTGTTTCTATTGACACGCACGACGCTGAACAAATTCCGGGGGTAACTGTTGTCCGCGACGGCAATTTTGTCGGAGTGGTGGCTCCGAACGCAGAAATTGCCTCTCGTGCCGTCGCTGCCATTCGCGCGGAGTGGAAGGCTGAACCGCAGCCCTCAAACAAAGAACTGTTTGAGTATTTGAAGAAGAATGCGACCGCAGGCAAGGATCCAACAGGGGACGCCTCCCGCTATGAAGCAGGCTCCGTGGAGAAAGCGCTGGCTTCTGCCGATCATCGCCTGCAACAGACTTACACCGTCTCCTATATCGCCCATGCGCCGCTCGAACCCCGCGCTGCCTTGGCCCAATGGTCGGGCGACAATTTAACCGTCTGGACGGGCACGCAGCGGCCTTTCGGCGTACGGAGTGAACTGGCCGAGGCCTTTCGGATTCCAGAGGAAAGCGTCCGCGTGCTGATGCCGGATACAGGGTCGGGGTACGGGGGCAAGCACACCGGGGAAGCAGCGATTGAAGCGGCGCGACTGGCGCGGGCGGCGAAGCGGTCGGTCAAGCTGGTTTGGACCCGCGAAGAAGAATTCACCTGGGCGTATTTCCGTCCGGCAGGCGTTATCGAAGTCAGCAGCGGTCTTCGCGGCGACGGCACAATCGCAGCCTGGGAATTTCATAACTACAATTCCGGCGCGGCAGGAATCCGAACTTACTACGATATTGCGAACCAGCGGATCGAATTTCATCCCTCGCGCTCTCCCTTGCGACAGGGTTCGTACCGCGCGCTGGCGGCCACAGCGAATCACTTCGCCCGTGAATCCTTCATGGACGAACTGGCTCATCTGGTGAACATGGACCCGCTGGAGTTCCGCCTGAAGAATCTGAAGAACGAGCGGCTGCGCGCCGTCTTTGAAGCAGCTGCAAAGAAGTTCGGCTGGGGACAGGCGAAAGCCGCGAACCATGGCTTCGGAATGGGCGGCGGATTCGAGAAGGCTGGAAACATCGCGACCTGCGCCGAGGTCGCGGTCGATCGAAAAGCCGGCGAAGTCAAGGTGCTGCGCGTGGTCTCGGCTTTCGAATGTGGCGCCATCGTCAACCCCGACAACCTCCGAAATCAAATTGAGGGCTCAAACATCATGGGACTGGGCGGCGCGCTTTTCGAGGCTATCGAATTCGAAAACGGAGGTGTCCTAAACGGTCGATTCTCGAGCTACCGCGTTCCGCGGTTCAGCGATGTGCCCACGATCGAGACCGTCCTCCTCGACCGTAAGGACATCCCTTCGGCTGGCGCCGGCGAATGCCCCATGGTGGGTTTGGCTCCCGCGATCGGCAACGCCATTTTCGACGCGACGGGTATGCGACTCCGCTCACTGCCCATGGTTCCGAACGGGCTGAAAGCAGCCTAGTTTGTCTACGCTGAGGACTTCGGCCCGATTGCGCCCGAGTGACAGGCAATCCGACTGATGCGACCGGACCGTTTCGCGCAGCTACAGAGAGGTTCAATGACGACCAAGGAGCTGCCCCCAGAGCAGGAGGAAAGAGAGTGTTACCGTAGTACATCGACAGAGTCAGGGAACTATGGAACTTGGACACATCGAAATCCCGGTTCCATCCGAGAG
>PLWX01000257.1 GCA_003151155.1 Acidobacteriaceae bacterium | reverse complement strand
CCAGTTCTAGGAGGGTGCACTACACGTTCACGCGATCTAAGCTGTGTCAGAGCGCGATAAGCGAAATACTCCTAAATGGTTCGCACCGGTAAGTGCATCCGCGCTGAAGGCGCACCTTCTCTTCCCGAGAACCGCCCTCACACACACCCGTGTCGCAGCTCACATACATCGTGACAAGACCTGCCTAATCTGCGCATGTGGGATATACCCCGAAGAACAACTAGCTCTTTGAAATCTTGCGCCCTATAGGGGCGGCCTGAACAACTGCGTCCGCGAAGCTTCGCACTGACTGCGCCGACAAACCGTCGCGTCCTCAGTACACTCCCAGGCACTTCGTGGCCTCCGTGCCCTTCGTGTTCCAAGACTTTGCCGTTAACTCCTTTGGTGCGAATAATTTACCTCTAACCCCTACGCCCTCAATAATTTACGAGTTTTCCACAGCCTAAGCTGCTGAAAACAATAATTCGACTGGGGGAGGGGGAGGGGGTAGGTACACAGCCTGCGAACCGACGTCGGGTCTCCGAACGCAACACTCTCGGCTACGCCTGTGGCGCGGCGTTCTTAGACCCACCCTAACTTGCCAAAGAAGGCAAGCTAAGGGTGGGGCACCCACTGCGTTTTTCGTTCCACTACAAAAGAAAAAGAGCGCGGAATGAACCGCGCTCTTTGCGTTGAATCTACGTTCCAGTTAGGCGAAGATTTCGCCGGGCATGCGGCTTAGCGTACGCGTGGTTAGCGTGTCCGCGCGTTCCGGTATGACCCGCTTCGACGTAGCGCCGAAGACGCGGCGTGCGATCTTCAACTTCAGTGTCCGTTCGATGTTGCGCAGTTCGAACACTTCTGCTCCCGAGACAAGGCTGGTGGCCAGTCCGGTTGCTCCGGCGCGGCCGGTGCGGCCTACGCGATGGATGAAGTCTTCCGGCACTGCGGGAAGATCGAAGTTGATGACGTGAGCGATGTCTTCCACGTCGAGACCGCGGGCAGCGACGTCGGTGGCGACGAGGACTTTGAAGCGTCCTGCATCGAAGCCGGCTAAAGCCGCGTTACGTTGCGACTGGGTGCGATCGCCGTGAATCATGGCGGCCGCGAATCCGTCGCGGATCAGTTCCTTGGCCAGGCGTTCGGTTCCGCGCTTGGTACGCGCGAAAACCAACGTCTTGCCTTCCTGGTCGTAGAGAAGCTGACGCAGAGCATCCTTCTTGCCGGTCAGGGGAACTTCAAAGGCCTGCAGCTCAACCATTTCGGCGGGCTTCAGGATCGAGCCGATCTCCACGCGAATCAAGTTGCGCATGCAGTCCTGCACGATGCCGGAGACCTGGGGTCCCATTGTCGCTGAGAAGCAAAGCGTCTGCTTGTCGCGGGGCAGGGCGCGAAGAATGCGTTGGATGGCCGGGAGGAAACCCATGTCCATCATGCGGTCGGCTTCATCGAGGACGAGTATTTGAACCTGCTTGAGGTCGATGAGCTTGCGCTTCATGTAGTCTTCGAGGCGGCCTGGGGTCGCCACGACGACGCGAGCGCCGGCGCGGATCGACTGGAGTTGATTGCGCTCCGAGGTCCCGCCCATCACCAGCGCGGCCGACTTGTTTTTCTTGCCCTTGAGTTCTTCAAACACGCCGTGCACCTGCATAGCGAGTTCACGGGTGGGTACCAGTGCGAGGACTTGAATGCCGCGCGGTTCCGTCTTCTGCAACATCTCGATCGCAGGGATGAGGAAGGCCAGCGTTTTGCCGGTGCCAGTTTGCGCGGTGGCAAGCACGTCACGGCCATCGAGGGCGGGCGGAATTGCCTTGTCTTGTACTGGGGTTGGATTGATAAATTGTGCGGCGGTCAGTCGCTGCTGTAAAGCCGGCGAGAGCGCCATTTCGGTAAATGTCGTCATTCGATTCGTTGTCTCTTTTCAGTATTGCCGTCTCGCGACGCGCAATGGAGACATGCGATTCGCGACTAGGAGTGAGTTGTTTGTAGCGGACTCGCGTCCGCCTCCGGCATCGGGCCGGGACCGATCTAGAAATCGTGGAAGTCCAATGCCTGTGGCTGGCCTTCTTCGTCATATTGAACGACAGGCTGGCCGGGGGTTACGGCGTTGGGGTTCTCTTCCTTTTCAGCTTTACGCTGCAATTTCTTCTGTGCTTTTTCCGCCTGTTTCTCCTGGCGGGCGCGTTCTTTCAAACGCTTGGTAAACGATGGGCGTGAGTTTCCAGCCATCTATTCTCCTGAGTACAGAATGGTAGCGTGCGCCGCTACGGACGATCTCGTCAGGCTAGGTTTTTGCGGGTTCTGAGAGGGGTGCTGCCGGATATTGGCCGGCCGACTCAAATTCGCGTCTAGTTCGCGAGACAGTATGTAGATGTTACCACGGGTAACTTGGATTCACCGAAGTATCGTCATTACCGAAGGTGGTACCTGACGAACAAAGCCTCTGTTATTCGTCAGTTACGATCAACTTCAGGGGCAAAGTCTGGTGGTCGGTGGGACTCACGGTCAGATCGGTCCGGGCATTCTCGTAAAGCCGCAGGAACTCTGGATCCATGTAGGATTCGTCGTCCATGGTGTTCCAGGCATAAAACGAATAGCTTCCCGGCTTGATGCCCCTAAGGCGGAAATGGCCGTTCTGGTCGCTTTCGCCCCGCTGGTAGAGGTCAAATTGGTTGCGGAGGGCGGGGTCGGGGACGCCGATGACCGTCGCGCTGGCGACTGGCTTACCGTTGTCGTCGGTTACCGTGCCCTCCACGAAGGCGCCATCGATCCCGACCGTGATGGTGATTGGCACCACGCGGCTGGAATTGAAGTTCACCACGCTGTCGGTCACATCGCGGTTTCCGATCTGCACGTTCTTGGTGTAAAAGTCTTCCCATCCGGAACCGTCGGCGGTGATCGAGACGACATATTGCCCGGGCGAAACCTTATCGATACGGATCGAACCGTCCCTGCCGACGGCCGCATATCCGCCGTTCCCAACGAAATCGCCGGTGCCGGTGGAATCTCCTGCGGGAAGCAGGCCAACGCGCAGGGAATCGAGGCGGGGATGAGTCACGTTGGCGCCGTCCACCCGCAGCGTGCCTTGCAGGCTGGCTCGACCTACCTCTTCGAGCGCGAGACCTATGTTTGGGATGTCCGAGCCGTCGACTCTGAGCGGCACTTCCGCGTGCTGCGGAGTGTCATTGCCTTCGCCACGAAATTCGAGAGCCCCTAGGACGTAATCGCCGGGGAGAACTCCGTCTATGGTGAAGTTTCCATTACGATCGACTGACGCGCCCGCGGCACGAGCTACGACCACGCCCTCATCCTGCGAATTGCGCAAGTAAATCTGGATTTGAC
>PLWX01000170.1 GCA_003151155.1 Acidobacteriaceae bacterium | reverse complement strand
CACCAGTCTGATGTTCCTCGTGCATCCGACGCTAAATGAAGACGAAATGGCGTCGATGGTCGAGGTCTCGGTTGAAGTGTTGGGTTCTGCCACTCGCTAGCCGAACCATGTCTGGTGCGTTGGGATAAGCTTTCGGTCTTACGTCGAGGAAGAGGTCGATACGAATCAAAGTCGACGGTTTCTTCGACGATCCAAGAGGTGGGCTCATCTGCTCGGACCACTCAGCTAAACGCTCCTGCCTTACTTTGCCCGGCGATGCAAATCACGGCTTCTGCTACGGTTGGGTGCGCCGTTGAAATGTATGCCGAGTTTTGCTACGAGCCGGCCAAGATACATTTGGTCGTCCTTTCTGACTGACGGCCCATCAGTCGTACTCAAACACCCTGCCTGACAGACCGCCCGCCCCGGGCAGCGATGTGCAAAATGTGGGCCTCCGGTTTGCCGGGAAGCGTCCGGGGTACTCCGCCGCGGGAAGTTTCTCCCGGAATGTCCTTCACTAAACTTTGCACCTATCCGTGCTCGAAGTACGCGACAGGAGTTCCGTTGCGTAGACGGCTCGGCATCTTCCAGCCAGCTGATGCCATGGCAGGTAACGGAGCATTGCACATACCGTCAGTCCGCCTGGTGGGCACGTTGAGAATATCGCCCGAAATTCCGGCGCAGCAGGCTTGCCGTGCATGTTCTCACTCGATCTCGGTGTTCTTTCCGCAGGGATGCAGTTTCGCGCGATCATGTGATCCGGTCTCGAGCGCAGTCCAGTGAACGATCTTGCCGGCGTAAAGATCTGCAAAGTGGACGACACGTACTTCGGTGAACCCGAATTCTTCCTCGACCTTCGGCGACACTCGCTTTACGGCGGCTTCGTACACGCAGCCGCGCAGCACTGGCGTAACCTCATCTTGATCTGCGCATCGTCGGCGCGGAGTATCAGCTTCGTCGTGCAGCTCTCGCCCTTCGGCCGGCTCGCCTTGAGTTGCGCTCCGCGCATGCCTTTCGTGATCGCGCCCGCAAGTTTGCGTCGTTGTCGACGTCCAGGACGAGCCTGTGCTGCTGATCTTTGCTGAACATCAGACGTTCCTTGCGCATTTTTATTTCTAACGCAGAAATCCTCCGCGCGGTGAAAGATGCCATTTTAGTGAAATATGTCGTTGACTATTTCGCTTAATGCTTAATATATTACGCAAATCTCTATCTATCACGCGAAACGCCTAGTATATTAGGCATACATGTTGCCTCTGTCCACTATAGCCGAGCAGATCGCCAGCAAGCGTAAGGCAATGGGTCTGAGCCAGGCCGCGCTCGCAAAGAAAGCGAGAGTAAGCCGTTCAACGATCGACGCTTTGGAAAACGGCCGTCTTGGGGAGCTAGGCTACGCGAAGATCACCAATATTCTCTCAGCGTTAGGGCTTGAGTTAAAGCTCCAAGAGGCCGGCGCGCGCCGCCCAACACTCGAAGATCTCATGAACGAGGAAAGCGATGATCAAGGTCTGGACCGACGCCGTTGAAGCCGGGCTGCTTGACCGCTTCGGCGTGCGCGGCAGCACCTTCGTCTATCAACCGGATTCTCCACCCGCTCGTGCCGTATCTGTGACCATGCCGGTCCGCCTGCCCTCGTGGGACATTCAGTTTGGACTACCTCCTATTTTCGAGATGAATCTGCCCGAAGGCGTGCTTCGCGAGCGTCTGCGTCTCACTTTCGCGAAAGCCACTGGCACATTTGATGAATTCGATCTACTGGGCATCGTCGGACGCTCGCAGGTCGGCCGCATCCGCTATACCGGCCAGACGGAGCAGCTACAGGAAGACGTGCCCTTTCAATCGGTAGATGAGATCCTAGAGAAGCGCCGCGGCGGCGAGTTGTTTCGCTATCTTATAGATAAGTTTGCGTCCTTCTCCGGCATTAGCGGTGTGCAGCCGAAGGTTCTTGTGCGCGACGAAGCGGCGTCCATTCCGCTCAGTAAGGCAAATCAGCGCCTCTCTCAGAGCTACCGGGGCGCGACGCACATCGTCAAGCTCTTCGAACAAAACGAATATCCTCAACTCGCCGCCAATGAGTATTTCTGCCTCAAGCTCGCCGAGGCGTGCGGTCTTAATGTTCCGACCCACCGGCTCGCAGAAGATGCGCTGGCACTCGTCATCGACCGCTTCGACCTGCGTGCTGACGGCTCCTATCGTGGATTCGAGGATTTCTGTGTGCTCAATGCACGGCGCACGGAAGAGAAGTATCGCGGTAGTTATGAGACATCCATCATGCGACGATTCGCTGAATTTGCGAACTCATCGCATGTTGGCGAAGATCTGGAGCGACTCTTTACGCTCATCGTCGTTAATTGCGCTGTGCGTAACGGCGATGCACATCTTAAGAACTTCGGCATCGTCTACGATGACGTGCAAGGCGAAGCGCGGCTGGCTCCCGTGTATGATCTCGTGACCACCGCCCTTTATCTGCCCAAGGACAGCATGGCGCTGACACTCAACGGTACGACGAAATGGCCGAGTTCCAAAGAACTGCGGCGCCTGGGCGAAACCCGCATGGGAGGCTCCCCGGCCCGCATCCGGGAAATTCTCGAACGCATTGCGGATGCGATGGCAACAGTGTCCGTTCAGATGCAGGAGTACATCGCGTCTCATCCGGATTTTGAAGAGATCGGCAGACACATGCTCGCACAATGGGAACTCGGAGTTAGGACCTCGCTCAAAGCCAGCTAAGTCCTTGCGAAGAAACGTCGAGCCATATGAGCACGAAACACTTTGCGGGGTGTTTCGTGAATAGTTGCAGCCGACTCCTCTCGACACACATTCCAGGTCCCTGCTGGCAGGGTTACTGGAGTTTCCATATCACCGTGGCGGCGGATTCGTCATCCAAGCTGAAAAGCCCTCGCGGCAGCGAGGACTCCTAGTGCTGGATCGGAGAAATCAAAAGGGATCCACTACGTCAGACCAACGCCAACGAACTTGTGCCCTGCGCTGTTCTATAGAGTGATCAGAGTCTGTATGCTTCTGGCGGTTCCCGGCCGGCAGGATGGTCTTTGACGGCGTGGTGGGTGCTGATCTTCGCCAATATCTTTTACGGTCTGTCCTCTCTGGGCTTTCTCCCGAACAAGCGCAGCTCTCGTCGCTGTCGCCCACAGGGCATCGGGCAGATCAGGTTTGAGCACGCTGTACGGACATCAGCGTAGGAGTTTTACATTGCCACGAGGCCGAAGTCGCTGCCAGGTACGCAATTCGATTACCTCCGCCCCTCTGCTGTACCGGTCCCATCCGGGAGCAGCCGAACCGACCGGCGGCGAAGGGCTCCTACGAGCCCACACGCGCGGGTCTTGGTTGCGGCCCTCCGGAGTCTCTACAGTACGGAGCGGCGGGGGACCCAACCGGCGGCACCGCTTGCGCGCTCTCATCATTCCTCCGACAGCGATCAATCCAGCCGTTCAGGGCTTGCGACGGTGGGGGCGCTTGTGCCGACTCGGCTGCCCGATCTTACCGCGATCCTTTATATATATAGAAGCGAATCCCCGGGGCAACCGATCTCAGTTTTCGGACCGCCCTGGTGCCCCGTCCATCGGCGGCTCCGCCGTCCGGAGCGCAGCTTATCGCGCCTAGAGGCAGGCATCCAGATCACGCAAGAAGATAAGGAACTCCTGGTGTCGATGGCGCGGCTTGCATTCGGCGAAGACGGTGCCGGTGGCAATGGCAAGAGCCGCGAAGAGGTGGTGGTGCCGTGGCGAACATAGTCCTGGGTGACACCTTCGCGACATAGCCCAAGCCCATGGGCAGCACGGGCTGAGTGCGGTTCGGGGGTTGAATCTGGCTCTTTCCATAGACAGGAGATCTTGAAGCTGCGGGTGCGATGCGGCTGTATGGCAAAGGTCTGAAACAGCCGATGCACGGTGGATTTCGAAATGCCGCGAGCTTTGGCGGACTGCCGCACACTCCAGTGCGTGCTCGCGGTGGGCTTACACGACAGGGTGCGCTTCAACAAAGCTGCAATCTGGTCGTCGTCGATACTGCGGGGACGCCCGGAGCGCAATTCATCGTAGAGTCCGGCCAGGCGATGCTGCAGGAAACGCTGCCGCCACTTACCGACGGTCGGCTTGCTGAAGTGTAGACGCTCGGCGATCTCCGTGTTGCTCTTCCCCTGCCCCGCCGACAACACCAGCAGGGCTCGGGCGACTAGGGCATGGGGCAAGATGCGAGAAGGGGCCAGACTTTGCAGTTTAGTTTGTTCGTCAATCTTACATGCTGACGGGTCGCCCCAAGGATGCGATTGTCCTGACCGCTCGCGCAAGATTCAAGATCGGCCAAGAATCCTAAAAAAAAGCACAAAACATTCAAAGAAAAGTCCATCGGGACAGTAATGCTTAGGTGTAAGTCAAATCTTAGTTGTGAGGTAACCATGAAGAAAGCTACAAAAGCACCATCCGCACCGATTCCTCTTTCCCAGCCTGTCGAGCGACCCAAGGTATGCCGTCCCGGATTTATCGAGTCCATCCCGGGTCCTGACAAGTGGTTCGACCGCCCCGGCGATCCGGATACTCGCGTCGTCCTTGGAATCCTAATCGCCATGCAGCCGCATTGGACGTCAGGCGAAGATATTTCCTCTTTAGTCTATGGCAAGGTGGCAGCAATAATCGACGAGTTGGCGCGTATAGGATGCGATATTTCCGAATATCGCTATGGCAGCAAGCACGCCGGTGTTTTCTACCGTCTGGAAGCCTTATTTGACAACCTACTGCCAATGCGCCCGATGAAGGGGGGCTTATAAGCCATGAAGCCTCAATCGAATCGCCTTTCCAAGGCTCACTCAACGAAGGGCCCGACGAACCTCTCGGGCTCATTTCACTCGCGCCAAAATGGCGATCTGCTCGTTTCTAACCTCATGCGGAAGTGGCGGAAGTTTGCCCG
>PLWX01000151.1:14943-15389 GCA_003151155.1 Acidobacteriaceae bacterium | reverse complement strand
GAGCGGCGTAGCCGCTTGTTTCATGCTCAGACAGTCGCCTCCATAGCAATGGGAATGTATGGTCCGCCGCCTTCTTCGCAAGCGAAAAATGAAGCTGACAGGCAGGTCTGCGCAAATGTATTCGGCCTTTCTTGGAGCACTGTGCTCCTGGCCAGGATGGAATGCGCTGCGCTCTCTTCCTATTTAAGTGGTCAGCCTTCGAAGACTTTTTCCCACAGCAGGTTTAGAAAGCGCCGGGTTGGACCGTTGTGTCATCTTGTGTTCGCAAGCAAACCGGGTAGAAGAACATAAAATCCGTAGCCGCTGGGCTGCGAATGTGGGAATCGCGGAGCGATTTCCAAGCTTGGCCTCAGCCAAGCGTCATTTGCAGGCCAGTCAGACTGCCGCAACACCCATGGCTGCAGGAGTTCGATAAGCTTCTCCCCTCGCCAGTACCGCCCAAGCCA
>PLWX01000151.1:0-14938 GCA_003151155.1 Acidobacteriaceae bacterium | reverse complement strand
GCCGCGAACTCCCGGCCTTTGCGGAATGCTGATCCGTTGCCGATAGACGCAATCATCGCGGTGGCGGTGACTGGTCCGACTCCCGGAATTGCCATTAACCGCCGGCAGGCTTCACTCTGCCGCACGCCCTGTGCGATAGCCGCGTCTGCCTGATCCATGCGTTCGGCCAACTGATCCAGTTCGAGTTTTAGTTGAGCAAGCAAAAAGCGCAGCGCGCCGGATAATTTAGTCTCGGCATCTTCAAGGATCCCCGGCAGTGCATGATCCAAATGGCGTCTGCCTTTGCGCAAGGTGATTCCTCTTTCCAGAAGCAGCCCGCGAATCTGGTTTACGATGGCCGTGCGTCGTCAATGTTGACGAAACTCCCGGCACCGTCCTCCTCTATCGCAAGCCAGACATCATGCGCCAAGGCCCTTCCGTGCGCATGGATCCCCACGCCCCCGCGCTCGTGGATGCCTTGCTCAATGCTGAACTTTTCGGAGTTGGTCCCGCCGACGTACTCCTCATCGGAGTCGTAGGTGCGTCGCACGATCCCGGATGCACCTTGAGTGCCCCGGTACATGCGTCGGTGATGCGCGTAGTCGCGCAAGTTTTATGTGAATTGGATTGTCTTGACGTTCACTACCAGGCGAGATCGCACGCTATCGATCCCGACATTTGGTGGGCGACTTTGGAGGAGCCCGCGTCCGTCGTCTAAACCGCTCGAACGTTCAGCGCGCGGCCGCGCAGATAATCCAGGAACGCATCCATCCCGCGCCCGCTCTTCGCCGACACTTCAAAGATCTCCATCCCCGGCCGTACCGTATGGATATTGCCGACCGCCGCGGTTTCGTCAAACTCCACCGCTTCGGCGATATCCATCTTCGTAATCACCGCGACATCCGCGCTGTTGAAAATCGTCGGATACTTCAGCGGCTTATCCTCGCCCTCCGTCACCGACGACAACACCAGCCTCAGATCTTCGCCGAGGTCGTAAGAAGACGGGCACACCAGGTTCCCGACATTCTCGATAAACAAAAAATCCAGGTCGTTGAGATTCCATTCCTGCAGCGCGCTTTCCACCATCGCCGCGTCGAGATGGCAGACCGTCCCGGTCACAATCTGCTTTACCGGAGCCCCACTCCGCGCCAACCGCTGCGCATCATTCTCCGTAGCCAGATCGCCGACCAGCGCCGCTACCTTGCATTCCGCCCCCAAAAGTGTCAAAAGTTTCTCCAGGAACGCTGTCTTCCCCGATCCCGGGCTCGAAACCAGGCTCACTACGAACACGCCCGCCTCACGAAAGCGCTCCCGCAGCGCACGTGCGGTCACATCATTCTGCTTAAGAATGTTCCTGCGGACTTCGACTAAACGCGGCTCGTGTTCCATCACTCAATCTCCAGCGCCACCAGTTCCAATTCTTTCCCCTGCACGATCTCCGAAGCCGGAGCCCCACACTCGTCGCAGCAGAAAAATTGCAACGATCGGATCGGCCGATCTCCCTGGCAGGCCGCGCAGCGCACCATCACCGGGACCTCTTCCACTAGCAACCGCGATCCTTCCAACGGTGTCTCGCAGACAGCCATTTCATACGATGCCAGCAGCGCCTCTTTCACCACCCCGCTCAGTGCTCCTAGTTTGATACAAACTCCGGTCACCTTGACGTTGCGCTTCGCTGCCTCTTCCTGGGCCGCATCGATCAAGCTCATCGCGATAGAAAGTTCATGCATGGCGTGTCAGCAAATCCGCGGCAGCGGCTCGCCGCGCTCCATGTCCAGCACTCGCTGCGTTCCCAGTACACTCTCCAGCAGCACCAGCGATTGCGGCTTCTCCGTGACTGTCCCAATTCTTTGCGCCTGGGCACACGCCTCATGCCGTCGCAAGATTTCCAGCGCCCGCTCCCCGTCCTGCTCTGCAACGAACGCTACGAACCGTCCTTCGTTTGCCAGGTAGAGTGGATCAAGCCCCAGGATCTCGCACGCTCCGCGCACGCTCTCCTCTATGGGAATCTCCAGCTCCACGATCTGAATCCCCAACCCGCTCGACTCCGCGATCTCCACCAGCGAAGTCGCTAATCCTCCGCGCGTTAAATCCCGCAAGCAACGAACTTGAACGCCGGCGTCCAGCATTGCCAGCACCGGCGCAGCCAGCGGCGCGCAATCCGATTCGATCGTCGTCTCAAACTCCAGACCCTCGCGCGATGCCATCACCGCAACGCCATGCCGTCCCACATCTCCGCTCAAAAGAATCGCGTCGCCGACTTGAATTTGACTGGGTGCGATCACCCACGAATGCTCGATCACCCCGATCCCCGCGGTGTTCACAAACATCTTGTCGCACTTTCCTCGATCGACAACCTTCGTATCGCCCGTAACGATCTTGACGCCAGCGGCCTCGGCGCACGTTCGCATCGATGCAATCACCCGCTCAAGGCTCTCGAACGGCAGCCCTTCTTCAATGATGAAGGCCGCACTCAAATACAGCGGCCGCGCCCCGCACATCGCAAGATCGTTGACTGTCCCATTCACCGCCAGCGACCCAATATCTCCGCCCGGAAAGAATATCGGACTGACCACGTACGAATCCGTGCTGAACGCCAACCGCGCCTGCGCTACCTCGAACACTGCGCCATCATGTCGTACCGAGAGTGCATCGTTCTGGAACGCCGGCATCACGTACTGCTCAATCAATTGATGCATCAGCCGTCCACCGCCCCCGTGCGCCATTTGCACGATATCGACTGGCTTCAGCGGCGCCGGGCACGCGATTGAAAAGGTCTTTACACTCATCTTCCCACCGTCGCCTTCGCCGCCTGATGCCGGTACCGATAGTACGCCGCGCAAGCCCCTTCGCCAGAAACCATGGTTGCTCCCAGCGGATGAGCTGGCGTGCACCGCCCGCCAAACGCCGCGCACTCCTGCGGTTTACTCACGCCCCGCAACACCGCGCCGCTGATGCACTCCGCATCTTCTTCCGCCGAATACTCCGCCACTCCAAATCGTCGCTCAGCGTCGAACGCCGCAAACTCTTCACTCAATCCCAATCCACTCCGCGGAATCTCGCCCACTCCGCGCCACTTCCGCGGAATCACCCGGAACACCCGTTGCATCAACGCCTGCGCCGGAGCATTCCCCTGCTCCCGCACCGAACGCGCATATTGATTCTCCACTTCTGCGCGCCCCGACTCCAGTTGCCTCACACACATCAGGATCCCCTGCAGTAAATCCAGTGGCTCGAATCCCGTGACCACAATCGGCACACGATACTTCTCTGCCAACGGACGATACTCTTCCACTCCCATCACCGTGCAAACATGACCGGCGGCCAGGAATGCCTGCGTGCAGTTATCTGCCGCCCCCAGGATCGCCTCGATCGCCGGCGGCACCAGTACATGCGACACCAGCACCGAAAAGTTTGTGACGCCCAACTGTTTCGCCTGGAACACCGCCATCGCGTTCGCTGGCGCCGTCGTCTCAAATCCCACCGCAAAGAACACAACTTGTTTATCCGGATTCGCCCGCGCAATCTCCAGCGCGTTCAGAGGCGAGTACACAATGCGCACGTCACCGCCTCGTGCCTTCACCGTGAACAGGTCTTGGATGCTCCCCGGCACCCGCAACATATCGCCATACGAGCAGAAGATCACCTCCGGCTGCGCCGCGATCATCGTCGCCTTATCCACGAGTTCCAGCGGCGTCACGCACACCGGGCATCCCGGCCCATGCAGCAGCCGTATGTTCCCGCCCACCATCTCATCGAGTGCGTACTTCACGATGGTGTGTGTCTGTCCCCCGCACACTTCCATAAGCGACCAGGTTCGCGTCGCCGACTCGCGGATCGCCGTTGCATACTGCTTCGCCGCCGCCCGGTCGCGATACTCATCGACGTATTTCACGCCTGCTCCTCGAGTTCCGCCAGTTCGCCCATTTGTCGCAGGTAATCCAGCACTGTGAGCGCTTCTTTTTCATCCACCACGCTCAGGGCGAAACCCACGTGCACCATCACGTAGTCATCCAATTTCGCTTCCGGCACGAACGCCAGGCTCACCTGCTTCCGCATCCCGGCAAAGCTCACCATGGCGGTGCGAAATTCCTGCGCTCCCGCGATCTCCACGATCTTGCCCGGCACCGCCAGACACATAGTCCCCTGCTCCTTCCGGAGTCATCGATTCGAGCCGAGTCTAGCCCTTTTCGTCACTCTTCCGGAGTGATGGTAATCACAAATCTGGAGACTTTTGCGGGAGGTGAAGCGAAAGGAAATGCTGAAAAGATCCATGCCGAGTCCAGTGGCGCTGAGCCCGGCACGGATTAGGAGAAGTAACGATCCCTGGTTCTACTGTTTTAAGGCGAAAAAGCTGGCTGGATTTTGCGCGCTTTCAAAGTTTTATTTCGGAAGATGTGCGTCGCACTCCTGCAGCAGCGCTTCTGCCCGCGCCGCCTTCGTCTTATCGACGAGGTGGCTCCCCGAGGCCGTCAGCTGCTGCCACCCCGCCACCGCCCGCACCGCGGCGTTTCGCGCGTCACTCCAATCGCCAAGGATTGTCTGGACCAAGGCCATATTCTGATAGGCCACCGCCGCATATCGATGGACTCGATCGCGTTCTGACTCCGGCGCCGTTACGTGTTCCGCCCGGGCAATCGCCCGTTGTGCTGCTTCGATCGCACTCCCTCGCTCCCCTTGCCGCGCCAGTGCCTCCGAAAGCGCTTCCTCACTCGATAACGCCTGCGTAATCAGACCTAGGTCCGAAGGACTCCGCGTCAATGCTTTTTCCGCTCCCGCCAGCGAAAGCCGATACTGCACGATCGCCTCCGCCCGCCGATTGAGGTCTTCCAGCCTTCGCCCTTCGTATTCCTGCACCGTGGCCAGCGTTCTCGCTCGCGGAATCGATTTCGGATCCGCTGCCACCAGTTTCATCAAAATCGCCTCGGACTCCATCAGCCCAGCCAGCGATTCCTCCCACTGTTCCTTCGGAAGTTCGAGCGACGAATAGAACAGCAACGCATTCGCCAGGTCATACTGCGCGAGTTGATCGTTACTGTCCGCCTTTGCCAAATCGCGTGCGATCGCTAACGCCTTGCCGTAATACTCCCGCGCCCCCGCAGAGTCGCCCAGGTTCGCAAAAATAGGGCTCCCCAGGTTTCCTCCCAGGTTTCCATAGGTGATCATCAAGCTCCGCCGGGTAATCACATCTGACGGCCTGCGCTCCATCGCGCTTTCGCGCAGTGCCACCGCCTTCTGGTATTTCAACACTGCCTCGGAAAGCTCTCCCTTGCTATTCAGCGAGCGTGCCTGCTGGCTATAAGCCGTCGCCAGTTCAAGCGGAATGTCTTGGTTTTCGGGAAACATATCTCGCGCTTTTTCCAGCGACTGCGCCTGCAGCTCCGAGTTCTGTAGCGCGGCGCCGACATCACGGCTCGCCAGCGTGTTCACCATCTCGGAATAAATGTGGCTCTCCGTAATCCAGCAACTCGGGTCCCTCGGACACAGCCTTGGCAACCGCTTCGCCGCCGGCAAAGCGCTCTGCAGCATCTCCACCGCGCGCTTGACTTCACTCGCCCTCTCCAGCACCGTCGCCCACGCAATCTTCGCTTCCACTTCCTGTTGGATGTACTCCGGCCGGTTCGGCTCTTTCTTCAGCAACGGCTCGATCAACACCACCGATTTCTCGTAATTCTCCAGCGCTCCCTTTGAATCCCCAAGGTTCGGCTGCAGCGGATACCCCATCACGTCGGCCACCTTCTTATAGGACACGCTCAGCATGAAGCGCAGCCGGTCATCCTGGTCCGCATCTTTGGAAAGATTTTGCAAGAAAGTCAGCGTGGTCGCCACGATCTCCCGACGCGCTTCCGTTGCCCCTGGTAATCGTTCGATCGCCGAATGGACATCGAACAACGATCGATCCGCCAACTGCAGCATCTGCGTCAGTCTTCGCTCGGAGCGGTCCTCTTCCGTCTTCGCGATGGCGGTTTGCTCCTCGGCCCGTGTCCGCTCGTTCTCCGCTTTCTGGGTCTGTAGTTCGGCTCGCTGCGTCTGTTCTTCGGCTCGTCCGCGCTCGAACTCCGCCGCCTGCCTGTGCTTCTCGGCCACCGCGCGCGCCGCCACCGCCCTTCGCGCCTGCATCATCGAGAGAGCCGTGCCGCCCACCATGCTCGCCAGCACTAGCATCGTCGCAACCACCGCCACGCTGTGCCGGCGTACAAATTTCTGGGTCCGATACGCCAGCGAATCCTGCCGCGCCAGCACCGGACGCCCCTGCAAATAGCGTTCAACATCCTCCGCCAACTGGTTCGCCGATCTATAACGGCGTTCCGGCTCCTTCCGCATCGCCATCAGCACGATGTTGTCAAGTTCTCCGTCCACTCGTACTGGGCCGCCAAATGCGTCCACCAGCGCACTCGGATTGATCGTCTCGACGTGGCACACCACTCGTTCAATCTCCGAAGGCGAAGGCTGGCTGATCTTCTGTGCGCGCGCTCCCGTCAGCAGTTCGAACAAGATCGCCCCCAGCGCATAGACATCGGTTGCCGTCGTGATCGGTGCGCCTTGAATCTGTTCCGGGCTCGCATACTCCGGCGTCAGAGGCCCCATCGCCGACCACGTCGATGTCAGCCCCGGATCGCTCCCCGGCGCCAGCAGCTTGGCCACGCCGAAATCCAGCAGCTTCGGAACCCCTTCCTCCGTGACCAGAATATTTCCGGGCTTCAAATCACGATGCACGACCAGCGCGCGGTGCGCATGTGCAACCGCTTCGCACACCCGCACAAAAAGTTTTAGCCGCGATTCCAGGTCCAGCTTATGCTCGCGGCAATAGCTATCGATTGGCCGCCCTTCCACCAGTTCCATGACGAAGAACGGCCGTCCGTCGTAAGTCGTCCCGCCGTCAATCAAACGCGCGATGTAAGAATGTTCGAGTCCTGCCAGGATCTGCCGCTCATGCCGAAAGCGCGCCAGCACCTCAGCGCTGTCCATGCCTCGCTTGACGACTTTGATCGCAACCAGCTTGCGGTACTGCTCATCATCGCGCTCGCCAAGATAGACAAAGCCCATCCCGCCGCGTCCTATTTCCTTGAGCAACCGGTAGGCGCCTACGCGCGTACCCACCAGCGAAGCATCTTCGTCGAGCAATGCATTCACTTCGGAAGCAATAGCGGTAGTGATCGCAGAAGAGCCGGAAGAGTCCGCCCGCAACAGCGACTCAACTTCCGCTCGCAGTGCAGCATTTCCTTTGCAGGCAGTATCTAGATAGCGGACGCGGTCTGCCGACGGCAAGTCCGCTGCCGCGAGAAAGACCTCTTCGATCTGCTCCCAATTTCCGCCGGGCACGGTCGCTCCTTCGAACTAATTTGTCCTTATCTGGATAAGGCGAAAAAAGACCCGTCAGTTTTGGCCCGGTATTACTGTTTTTCTTTGTCCGTGATGGTGCGGTCCAATTCTCTTTGCAGCCATGCCTGCGCCACGCGCAGATGCCGTCGCACCGTCGCAACCGGCAGCTTCAGAACCTCAGCCGATTCTTCCGCCGTCATGCCACCAAAAAATCGCATTTCGATGAGCTTAGCCTTCACCGCGTCGTTTCGACCCAACTCCGCCAGTGCATCATCGATTGCGATCAACATCTCCGGCTCCGCGACGCCTACATCGGCCGCCGCATCCAGCGACAAATTCCGCGCCCCGCCGCCACGCTTTTCCGCGTCCCGCGTGCGCGCATGGTCGATCAGGATCTGCCGCATCACCTGCGCCGCCACCCCCATGAAATGAGCGCGACTCTGATAATCAGGATGTTCTTGTTTGACCAGCCGCGCATAAGCTTCGTGCACCAGCGCTGTCGGTTGCAGAGTATGTCCGCGATGCTCATCGCGCATGTAGCTTCGCGCCAACCGCTTCAGCTCAGGATAAAGCAGCGGCACCAGCAGATCGAGTGCAGCTTTGTCCCCTGCTGCGACGTCCTGCAGCAGCACAGTAATAGGTTGGTCTTGTGGCAAGGAGGAATTGTATCCGAACCCGCCTCCCACGCCCTCCGCTGTTTTCGCACTTTTGGGATGAGCACTAAAGAGTGTGATTCATCTTTGTCTTCATCTTCAAACTGCGAGCCCCGGTAGTCTGAGACTAGGGTCAAACCACGGGGCAGGTCCCCCGCCCACCCCGTGGTATTACAGAAGCAGCGCGGTCACTGCATCATGTAAATCTTGACTGGCAATTTCTTCAGAACATTGTCCGCATCGAGACAGTACATCATCGAAGTCCCCACCAGCATCGACCCGCTCGGCGCCGCATGATCGGCAGGCAGCGTGATGAGCCTCTTACTTGCAGCACGCTGCGTCTCAGCAGTCTTCATCGCTTCGTTCGTGAAGTGCATCCCCATCCCCACGTCATCGCAACTACGATCCGGCACGCTCGTAGAAGCTCTTCTGCCTATACAGGCGCAATCCAGCAGCTCTTTTTGCGCGCGTCCCAAATATTTTTGCCGTGCTTGCGATTTAGCGCTGAGTTGTGACAGCCGCGTTCGAACTGGCGTTCCATCTAACGTTCACACTCGTCTAATTCACGATTGACGCAGCGTTCCACTTTCTTTCTTATCGCCCTTTCTTTTCGGGTCAGTTCGAGGCGCTGGAATAGGGCTGGCCTACTGACAGGTAGGGTGTGCCATTTGGAGAGAAGGTCAATGTGGCATTTCCGGGTTGATGCGTCTTGGAAAGAACTACAGGCGGAGTAAAGGTAATCCCTCCGTCTCTGGAGCGCACCCATGCTACATAGCCTCCGGCGGAATCCGGCAGAGGGCCCAAAATCACGAGATTGCCGATGGGGCCGAGATACGGTTTTCCGAGAAGCGGTGATTTGCGCGAGGAGAAGGTCACCCCGGCGTCATTTGTGCGCTTTTAGGCTCAATGTTCGATACGTATGTAGAGGTAGGCCGTCCGGAAGCGATGCCAGGCCATGTCAGAAGCCAAACAGATTGAAATGGGTCGGCTGAAAACCTTTGTCCACCATCCACAAACTTATCGGCAGACTTGCAACGTCGTCGATTTCCGGGATTGCGTGACCATTAATACTGAGATCGATGCACTTCAGATAGGTATGGCACGTGTCACATGCGGCTAGTTTTATGTATGCAGCTTCTTCGCTTTTAAAGACCGGCAGCTTTTCTTTATCGGATTCTTCACAGTTCGGGCAAATCACCCGGCGATATTCCCATTCGGTACCACAGAGCGAGCAGAGGAGAAATCGCTTTCCTCCGTCTCCTTCTGGACGCAACACCCCAAGTTGCGGCTTGCATCCGCAGTACGGACATCGCGGGTTGATCAACCGTTCGGTGTTGGGGGCATTGTCGGCGAGGAGACGCGCGAAGGGTTGAAGCATGGTGAGAGCGATGAAACTGAGCCGCGTGTACTCCTGGTTGGCCCGCTCGCTCCAATATGAATTGAGTTCCGTACTCCAATCCAACTCCGTCGCAGCCACGACCATTTCCTTCATTCGGGGCGTGCCGGCATGCGCCAGCAAGTCCAAAAATTCGGGAACAATGGGCACCAACTGAAGGACGTCGTCGGAAGTCGCGCTAAGCCGCGTCTGCACTTCTTGCTGGAACTGAAGGATCTTGACGTAGAAACGCAGGACACCGCCAGCGGCGTTGTTTTGCGAGGAGAGAAATTCGGCCCGTTCGATCTTGTCCTGCCAGGTGATGCTGGCGACTTTCATCAACGGTTTTCCTTCGAGGTGATACGTGCATACCACTTCGGCGCGTGCAGCATCGCCCATCCCCGTGACACGTGTCCTTCGGTCATTGCTTTCAAACTGCCCGGCACGTTCGAGATCGACATATAGATATGAATCATTACCCCGCCAATCGTGACCAGTGCGGCGACGGCATGCAGAAAAGTCACAATCGGCAATACCCAGTGCGCGCCAAGCGGCATCAGTTCCGGGAACCACATCACCGGGCCGGTAATCAGGAGCACGATCGCGCTGCCGAACATTCCCCAGTAATAAACCTTCTGTCCCGCATCGTACTTGCCTTGCGGCGGGAGTTTCTCATCCTCGTTGGTAATGTAGTACTTCACATTTTCGAGCCACTTGCGGTCGTCGGCATCCAGTTTTAAGTCCTGCGACCATGTGTGGTGCATCCAGAAAATACCGACGACGAACGCGAGCCCTAGGATCGGATGCCAGAATCGTACCGTCGGCCCGCTACCGAGTACGGCGGCAATCCAGTACAGATAAGGCGTGAACAATGCGAGCCCGCTGAGGCCCGCATAGATGTATGTGGCCGCGGTGTACCAGTGCATGATTCGCTCGACCCAGGTGAAGCGCTGAATTCGATCCGCCGGTGGCACATGGCGTAGAAACGCATGACTAGATGTGTCGCTCATGATCGCCTCCTCCGTGGATTTCAGCTTCCTTGGGGCCATAGCGTAGATAGTGGAAAGCGATACCCACTGCGCCCAGCATCATGCCGAGCCCGCCAATCCATTTGAGCGGCCCTTTCCACAACCTTACAACCGGATTCACTGTCGGATTCTTCGGGAGCCCTCCATATTTCTCGGGATTATTGATGTCATGCAGAACATAAATGACATGCGTACCGCCCACGCCTTGCGGATCGTATACACCCGCGTCTTTGTGCGCGGTGTGCTCGCGAAGTTGGGTGGCGCGCCGCTCGGCTAGATCCTTCATGTCGTCCTTCGAGCCGAAGTGGAGGCAGCCCGTAGGGCAAGCCTTGATGCAAGCGGGTTCCAGTCCGGCGCCCACCCGGTCAGAGCACAAGGTGCACTTGAACACTTTTTTCGTGGATGGATTGAACTTCGGAATGTTGAACGGACAGCCAGTGACGCAGTACTGGCACCCAATGCAATGGTCCTGGTTGAAGTCCACGATACCGTTCTGATATTGCACGATGGCGCCGTCTGCCGGACATGCCGCCAGGCATCCGGGATCTGCGCAGTGCATGCACTGATCTTTGCGCATCAGCCAACTGAAAGTTCCATCGTCGGCGGTGTATTCGTCAAAACGAATCAGGTTCCAATAATTCCACGACGTGTCCGGCATCGTCTGGTAGGTGTTGTTGAACGTCGTCGGCTGGAATGGATAACCGTTCCACTCCAGGCACGCAACCTCGCAGGCCTTGCAGCCAATACATGTCGTCGTGTCCACAAGTTTGCAAACATCGTAATCCCGCGACATGTTCTCGCCCGGAACGGTTCCGGCGTGACCCGAGATTGCCTTGATCTGGAGAAGTTTGCTGGCCACTGAAATCTCCTTAGACTTTCTCGAGTTTCACGAGGAAACCCTTGAACTCGGGGGTATATGCGTTGGGGTCGATGACCGCGGCGGTCAGCCCGTTCACTAACGTTCGCGCCGTCCTGCCCGCGTCTTCCTGGATACCGCGGAAGCCCCAGTGGATCGGTATGCCGATCTGGTAGGTCTTCTTACCGTCGATCATCATTCCTTTGATCCGCCGCGTGACCATGGCTTTAGCGATGTAGTGATTGCGTGCGCTGGTGACTTTGACCTTCTCCCCGCCGTGGATGCCCATCTCATCCGCTAATTCCGCGGGGATCTCAACGAACGGTTCCGGCACCAGTTGCACGTTCATCGGATTGTTCTTCGTCCAGTAGTGATAGTGCTCAGTGAGCCGGTACGTCGTGCAAACGATGTTGTAGCCCTCTTCCGGAGTTCCGTATTTATCCATGTCCGATTTGAACTTCTTTGCAATCGGATTATTGTTCTGCTGGGGATGCAGCAGGTTCTTTGTCGGACTTTCGAAGGTTTCGTAGTGTTCCGGGAAGGGACCGTCGGCCACCATGCCAAGTGGCACAAACAATCGGCCGATGCCTTCAGGGTTCATGATGAATGGACCCATGTGGTCCTGCGGTGCCGAGTCGGGCTTGAAGTCCGGCACATCATTGCCCACCCACTTCTTCGCCGATTCGTTCCACCAGACTTGGCTTCGCGTCGCGTCCCAGGGCTTGCCATTCGCGTCGCACGAGGCGCGGTTGTACAGCACTCGACGGTTTGCCGGCCACGACCACGCCCAGTTCTGATAAACGCCCATGCCGGACGGATCCTCCGTTCCACGGCGCTGCATCATTGCGCCGGCCTCAGTCCATGAACCGCTGAAGATCCAGTTACCGCATGCGGTCGAGCCGTCATCACGCAGGAACGCGAACCCCGGCACTTGCTGGCCTGCCTTGATCGTCGTTTGGGTCGCATCGTCGGTGACGTCCGCTAACGCCTTACCGTTAAGTTCCTTTGCGATCTCGGAGAGTGAAGGGTTTTGCTTATCGGTATAGTTCCACGTGACGTTCAGGATTGGATCCGGGAATTTGCCACCCTGCGTCTTGTAGAGCTCGCGGACCTTCAGGAAAATGCGTGCCAGTATTTCCTGGTCGAGCTTGGCATCTCCGGGAGGTGGTACGGCGACCCACTTCCACTGCAACCAGCGCGCGGAGTTCACCATGGTTCCGTCTTTCTCCGCGAAGCCTGCCCCCGGGAGGCGATAGA
Source organism: Acidobacteriaceae bacterium (assembly GCA_003151155.1). Lineage (GTDB taxonomy): Bacteria > Acidobacteriota > Terriglobia > Terriglobales > Acidobacteriaceae > Korobacter. The sequence continues at coordinate 2,467 of PLWX01000151.1, read as the reverse complement.
CCGTCGTATTGATGGTCTTCATCTCCTCCTTGGTGATGCCAGGAGCCTGCCAGAAATCACTCGTCTCGTCCGGATAGATTTCGCAAACTACCAGCCAGTCGGCCTTCTTAAGCGCATTGATGTTCTTGGCATTGTTCGGACCAATCATCACCCCGTTCATGCCGAAGGCGAAGATACCTTTCACTTCCCCGCGGTACATGCCGTCCCAGATTTCCGTCCAGGAATAGTTACGATCCACTTTTGGCAGATAATCAAAAGCGAAGCCGTTGTCCTTCGTCGCCGCATCGCCGTACATCGACTTCAAGAACGACACCATGAAACGAGGCGTGTTCGACCAGTAGTTGAACGATGCCCACTCATTCGGCTTGGCAGGCTTCGGCGTTACCCGAGTGAGATACGCGTTGAGATCTGTATCCGCTGGTGTGGGAACATGCATGTAGCCAGGCAGCAAGTCGAAGACGCCAGCCATATCCGTGGCGCCCTGGATGTTCGAATGTCCGCGCAGCGCGTTCATTCCGCCGCCAGCGCGGCCGATATTCCCCAATAGGAGTTGTAGTAATGCGCCAGCGCGTATCGTCTGCGTTCCGGAACTATGTTGCGTCCAGCCGACGGCGTAAATGATCGTACCGACCTGCCGGGTGTCGCCGTCTTTGCGCACCGACGTAAACATGTCTGCTGCCTTGACGATTTGCTCTTTCGGAATCCCAGTGATGCGTTCGACAAGTTCGGGCGTGTAGCGCGAATACTGTTTCTTGAGGAGTTGATACACGCAACGCGGATGTTGCAAGGAGGTGTCGTAGGCAATGTTCGGAGGCATCGCTGGCAGCGCTGCCCCGGCACTCGGCAATCCATGCTGCGCGGGTGCTTGCTGCGTGGGATGCACGGCGGCGGTTATGGTTTTTGTTGCTTGCGCCGATCCTGATGGATGCGCCTTTCCTGCACCGGCAGCTGCGGCTGGCCCAAGACTGCCGCCCGCTTGGTAATTCCAAGTGCTCTTGTCGTAGCTGTGGGTGTCGGCGTTATAGCCGGAATACAGGCCGTCTTCGGGGAGTTTGAATCCTTCGTTTACCAGGAACGCCGCGTTCGTGTAGTTGACGAGATACTCGTGGTTCACGCGATCGTTCTGCAGCGTGTAATTGATGAAAGCCCCAAGCAGGGCAATGTCGGTACCGGCGCGAAGCTGCACGAAGAGGTCGCTGACCGCCGCCGTGCGCGTATAGCGCGGATCGACAACAATCAATTTCGCGTTGCGGTTGCGCTTGGCTTCGATGGCCCACTTGAAGCCGCAAGGATGGTTTTCCGCCGGATTGCCACCCATCACCAACATCATGTCGGTGTTCTTGATGTCAACCCAGCCATTCGTCATGGCGCCGCGTCCAAAGCTTGGTCCCAGACCTGAGACCGTGGGGCCGTGTCAAACCCGGGCCTGGTTTTCCAGGTAGGTCACCCCCAAACTCCTCATCGTCTTAACGACGAGGTAATTGAACTCGTTGGTGTCGGTGCAACCGCCTGTCCAGGCTATCGCCGGTGTGCGATTCGCCGTGTGACCTTGCGCGTCTTTTTCGATAAATGTGTCATCGCGCGTTTTCTTAACTTTTTGCGCGATCTCATCGAAGGCCTGGTTCCAGGAGATGTCCTCCCAATGATCGGAACCCGGACGCCGCACCTGCGGCTTCAACAGTCGGCGCTCGTTGAGGATGTCCTGCATGAGCGATGAGCCCTTCGGACAGAGCGTGCCGCGATTGATCGGGTGATCGGGATCGCCCTCGACGTGCACTACTTGCGGGGTCACGTTCTTGGACTTGTCGCCAATCGTGTGGATGATCACTCCGCAACTCACCGCGCAATACGGACAAGTGGAACGCGTCTCCGTGGTGCGCGCGATCTTCAGTTCGGATGCTTCTGCGTAGGCCCGCTCCGTGCTGAATCCGAGGAGCGGTAAAGCAGCACTGCCAACTGCAGCAGTCTTGAGGAAATCCCTGCGGGAGAGACCCATAGCGCACCTCTTACGAGCAAGCTTCGTCTTACGAGCAAGCTTCGTCGGTCAAAAAGCGGTGGAATCAAACAGCAACGCGAAGGATAAGAAAAACCACGACTGCTGATTTACTCCTCCCCGAGGGCAATTGCAAGGCAAAAGGGCAATGTTGTAAGTCGTCCGATAAACAGCAGGAATCCATGTTAATTAGATCGACGAACTGGGTCGTTAACCCTCACGAGGAACGGTCGCGTCAGCTGTTGGAGCACCCGCTCGATGATGGTGCGGGAGCTGCGTTGCGGTTACAATAACCTCGATGAAGGAGCCATGTGGAGTGCTGCGATGTTCGCCGGGGCGAAATTGCGTTTCAGTCCCCCGTAGAACTCCTACATTTTGATTGCACCCGAAATGGTGCACGTAAGATACTGGTTCCAGATGCGAGAGTGGCGGAATTGGCAGACGCACCAGACTTAGGATCTGGCGCCGCAAGGC
>PLWX01000330.1 GCA_003151155.1 Acidobacteriaceae bacterium | reverse complement strand
GAACTTAATCAGAGTCTCCCTAGGTGAGGGCCGGTTGTTCCAGGTGGAACGTAATATCACTCCGGAAGGTGGAGGTAAGTCGATCCGCAAAGTTGAGCACTATTGGCTTTGCGACGGGTGCTCGCGAGCGATGCGGATCGGAGTTCTGGAAAACGAGGCACACCGATTTATAGCGATCCTGACGGCACCGTCACAAACACCTCTCCGGTGGATACCGTGCGGGCCGCCTAAGTCTTAAAGTCGCAGTTGCTTCTAGCCGGGGAGGCCGAAAAAAGTCTCCTCGGCGACCTAAGACCTCGGAAATCAACGGGAAACGATCTTTTCCTATCCTGCATCTACAAACCTTATACTCGCTACACGCATTTAAATTGAAGAGCGTTGATCGCATTCCCTGGAAAAATGACGAAAGACCAAAGTCTCCGTTCGGTTCTCCTGGTTGGGGGCGCCGGATTTATCGGTTCCAATCTGGCGAGTTCGATCCTGCGAAACTCCTCTGCGAGAGTTCATGTCTTTGACAACCTGTCGCGTCCTGGAGTTCGTAACAATCTCGAGTGGCTGCAAGGGCTGGCAGGAAATTCGGGTCGCCTGCAGATCACAGTGGGGGATGTGCGGGATGCGGCGCTGCTGGAACGCGTGGTCCGAACCGCTAATGAGATTTACCATTTTGCCGCGCAGGTGGCGGTAACGACGTCGGTCAGTGAACCGCGCCTTGATTTCGACGTAAACCTGGTCGGCACATTTAACGTTCTCGAAGCCGCCCGCAAATCGGACAATCACCCCTTTCTGCTCTTCACCTCAACCAACAAGGTGTATGGCGACTTTGGGACGGGCGATCTTTACCTGGACGGCAAGCGCTACCGTAATCGCAATCCGCAGGGGACCTCAGAGGACCAACCCCTCGATTTCCATTCGCCCTATGGTTGTTCGAAGGGCGCTGCTGACCAATACGTTCGCGACTACGCGCGCATCTACGGGCTACGCACTGTCGTTTTTCGCATGTCTTGCATTGCCGGAGCGCGGCAGTTTGGTAACGAAGACCAGGGCTGGGTCGCGCATTTCCTTTATTCTGCCTTGCGCGGTGCTTCCATCACGATCTACGGCGATGGTAAACAAGTGCGTGACGTACTCTGCGTCGACGATCTGGTACGTGCCTTTGAAGCCGCGCGTCAATTGCCCGCGTGCGCGAGCGGTCGGATCTACAACATTGGTGGAGGACGGGAGAACACGCTCTCTCTCCTGGAGTTGATGGAACTCGTCGAAAATCTCACCGGCAAGAAATTCCTCGTGCAATACGATGAGCCGCGACCCGGCGACCAGTTGTATTACGTCACCGACTACTCTAAATTTCAACGCGACACGGCCTGGAGACCGGAAATCACGCTCGAAGGAACACTGAAGCGCATCCACGAGTTCTGGAAAGATAACCAGGACATCTTCGGAATCGCGAATTCCTCGTCTGGATTTCTCCGTACCGCTCCGCCGGAGTTTGCACAACCGGCATGAAATTCGCTTTCGTCAATCCGAACTGGAGTTTTACAGGGTCCACGTACTTCGGCTGTCGCGATCCGCACTACCCGCTCGAACTCTTGTTCGCCGCGCAGAAAGTAGAAGCCGCGGGACATAAGTCTTTACTCGTTGACGCGCAAAACGAAAATCTCAAACTGGAAATGGTCCGCGAATTAGTGGCTGCGTTTGATCCCGATTTCCTCGTGATTCCCTCGGCGCCCTCGTATCTATTTTGGCGTTGCCCCCCGCCGGAGTTGCGCGTTCCCATGGAGTATTTCCGTAGCCTCGAGACCAGGGCGACAAAGGTCTGCATTGGGCCACACGCTTCCGCGACGCCGACCACGGTGCTACAGAAAACGGGCGCGGACATCGTGATCAAGGGAGAGCCCGAACAGGCGATTCTCGACCTTGCCTCTCAACCGTGGGATCAGATCGACGGTATCTGCTATCGCGAACCAGATGGCGGCTTGCATATCAGCGCAACGCTGGCAACGGTCGACATGAAGACTTTGGACGCCCTCGATTTCAAGAACTACAACGTCGAAGCGCATGCTCATCGCCACCATGTTTTCTTTGGCGAAGGCCGAGGCGCGGAGTTGGAGTTTGCACGCGGATGCCCGTGGAACTGCTACTTCTGCAATAAGCAGCTCTTCCGCAACAAGTTTCGCGAGCGCCCGGTCAACGCCGTGCTTGCTGAAATCGATGCTCTCATTGCTCGCGGCGTGAACTACATCTATTTCATCGATGAGATCTTCGGTGTCGGGAAAAACGTTCGCATCCTGCTCGAAGAGATTACAAACCGCAACATCTCCATCGGCTTCCAGACGCGGATCGACCTCTGGGACGAGGAATCGCTCGACCTGTTAGGCCGCGCCCGCTGCATTTCGATGGAATGCGGGATTGAATCGATCACCGAAGCCGGCCGTGAAGAGCTCAACAAGAACTGCCGCATGACGACGGAGCGGATCACCGAACTCCTCATATACGCCAAGGAGAGGGCGGGCATTCCGTGGGTACAGGGGAATCTGATCCTTACGGATAAAGACGACAAGAACGAGATCGCCCGGTGGCAGGAGAATTTGAAGTCGCACGGAGTGTGGGTCAGCGAGCCGGTGCCGATGTTTCCGTTCCCTGGAAGCCCGTTGTATGAACAGACGTTTGGCAACCTGCCCGACGACGAAGCGTGGGAACGTGCGCATCGCCACTACATGAGTCTCTTCCACGAAAGCGATTGGAGTGACATTCAGGACCAGCGTCCGCTTTCTATCGCTGAGTTAGAATCCACGCAGGAGAAAGCAGCACGATGAAGATTGCGATGATCGGCTCTGGGTACGTTGGCCTGGTCGCGGCCGCCTGTCTCGCGGAAATCGGCCACAGCGTGGCCTGCGTCGATAATGATCCCGCCAAGGTTCGGGCGCTCTGCGCCGGCGATCCCCTCATCCATGAAGAATTCCTGCCTGAGTTGTTATCCCGCCATAGCGGGAAGAGCTTGCGCTTTACCACTTCGCTGCAAGAAGCGGTACGAGCCAGTTCGATCATCTTCATCGCTGTCGGCACGCCGCCACGCGACAGCGGAGAGGCCGATGTCAGCTTTATCGAAAGCGTGTGCAGCGACATCGCGCGGGAGATCAATGGCCATGGCCCTAAGACGATCGTGGTAAAGAGCACCGTGCCTGCCGGCACGAACGACTGGATCGGACGGGAACTCGTACGTAATGGCGTACCCGGACATACCTTCGATCTCGCCGCAAATCCTGAGTTCTTGCGCGAGGGAACGGCGGTAACTGACTTCCTTTATCCTGATCGGATTGTGATCGGCAGCAGCAGCGACCAGGCGAGCAGCGTTCTACGCCAGGTTTATCTTCCCCTGACAGATGGTTCGTATCACGCCAGCCAGAGCCGCATCCCGCAGCCGGATGACGGTTGCTCCCCGGCGCAATTAATCGAAACAAGTCCTGCCAGCGCCGAGATGATCAAGCATGCTTCGAACGCTTTCCTGGCGATGAAGATATCTTTCATCAATGCGATGGCGAACATCTGCGAAGCCACCGGCGCCGATGTAGAAGAGTTGGTGCGTGGAATGGGCTCAGACCGGCGCATTGGAAGCACCTTCTTTAAAGCAGGCATTGGTTACGGCGGTTCTTGCTTTCCGAAAGACATCAGCGCCCTGCGAGCCGTCGCTGAAGAGTGCGGCTACAGCTTCCCGTTACTGGATGAAGTGACGCGCATCAACGAGGAACAGCGCAACCATTTCGTGCACAAGGTGCGAAGCGCTCTCTGGACCTTGAAAGGCAAGCAAATCGCTGTACTGGGACTGGCGTTCAAAGGCGGCACTGACGATCTGCGTGAATCTCCCGCGGTGGCGATCGTTCGGAGCTTGCTCGAAGAGGGTTGCGCGATCCGAGCCTTCGATCCCGCCGCAATGAATCGCGCCCGCGAGGAGTTTGCAACATCGGACGGAATCAGATTTGCGGATTCCGCGTACGACGCCGTAGCAGGCTCTGATGCGGTTCTGGTGCTTACGGACTGGGAAGAGTTCCTCGTGCTGGATTTCGCTCGCATCCGTTCCTTGCTTCGGCAGCCGATGTTCTTCGACGGTAGAAATCTTTATGACCCCGAGCAGATGCAATCTCGTGGATTTCACTACTTCAGCATCGGTCGACGGGAAGTCTTGCCGCTTGCGACCTCCGAAACAACGTCAGGAACAGAAGAAGCGGCATAGTATAGCGGGCTAGATCGAGAGTACACTCGGAGGGTTTCCACTAGCACGTCACGCGATGTCCATTCGGTCACACACGAGTGTGCCGCCTGTCACACCATTTGCACACTACTTTGCTTTAATCTCAGCTATAGTTCGAACCCAAAAACTATGCAGTGAGCTGTTCCCCGCTCTCTCTGCGGTTCGTACTGAGTTAGGCGTGCTGCTGACGGGACTTGCGGCCGCCAACCGATCCGGCGCTGGAAGTAGGGATACTTTCCCAGGTTCAAGGCATTGGGCATCCGGAGTCAAAAAACACTTGGATCACGATGTCGTTCGATATGTCTTGATTGAAGAAATCCTCTTCCGAAAAACTGCGTTCACTAGGCCAGTTTTCGCCAAGCACGAGGTTGACTGCTCAGAGGACGTTCGATTTGGAAGTGTCGTGATATTGTCGTATCCGGGTTGGAGATGAAGCCAGACTTTGAGGGCGAGATGGGGTTGCCTTCGAGCGAGTCCGAGAAAGTTGACAAGGCACTGGGGATGTTCGCTCAGATCACAAGAGAGCAGATTGCAAAATGCCTACTGGAGCCAATTGAGAGATTGCTTGCCCGTCCCAGCAAACGAACCAACCGAATCAAGACACTCAATGATCTGCGATGTACGACACCCCGTCTCTCGCTTCGGCACCGTACTCACCGCGCAGCATTCGTTTTACTCAGGAAGATTCACGATCCCAACCAAAATAGCGGCACAAGACCGAGCGAGGCAAGAAGTGCTAGCAGTATGAGACTCTGCATCCCGGTCTTCCTATCGGCAACGCTGTATGCGTAAATTCCTTTTACGACGTTGTTGCTGGCGGCAGCGATTAGAACTGCCGCCGCCGCAACTTTGAGTGGTGTCAAAGCCCCCGCTGCTTGGGTCATACCCATAATGAAGGGATCGACATCGGTAACACCCATAACGGCAGCGAGCGTATTCACTCCCGCTCTTCCAAGGTAGGTCACTGCCAACTGGGTAATCACCAGCATTGCAAGAAACAACCCTGCAAAAGAGAATGCCGCCAATAGTTCAAGTGGATTATTGGGGTCGAACTCCCGCTGCACGTTTTCAGCACTGGGATCGGCACGTCGCGTCCAAAGCCAGCCGCCGCAGACAGCTAGAACGGCTAGCGCTAGAAAAGGGATCACTAGCAACTTCATCAGTTGTCGGTTAAAGAGAGCGAGGAGCACGACCAATCGCAAGTACATCACGCCAGAGGCGATCAAGATGCTCCCAGCGAACAGGTGGGGATGACTTTCGCGAGCCGCCCGTCGTGCAATTACGAGAGTGGTGACCGTGGACGAATACGCTCCTCCCAGCAATGCTGCCAGAACAACTCCCCCCTGCTTCTTCGTCACCTTCTGCAAAACATAGCTGCCGTAAGAGACGGTGCTGACCGCGACTACGACAAGCCACGTCTTGAACGGATTGATGTGGAATCCGCTGAACTCCTGTTGCGGCAGTATGGGGAGAATGACACCCGTCAAGAAAAGAAACTTGGCGAACGTGAGAATTTCCCGAGGAGCGATTCGAACGGCGAGTTTTTCAAGCGCCGTCTTTAAATCAAGTAGTAGCAGACTGGCAACGCTGAGTGTGGTGGCAATCCAGAGGTGCCCATAACAAACAAGTGCGCCCACCAAAAACGTCGCGAGGCCGGACATCTCGGAGGTGACACCTGCGGCCTCCGAGGTGGAAAGCTTGTGCCAGTAAGACAACAGCAAGAATCCCGCGATTACCAAGAAGCCGACTGTTAGCGGGAGAAGTTGTGTGCCCGAAAGAAGAGCGATGGAATAACCAATCAGTCCAATGAGAGGAAACGTCCGAACTCCCCCAAATGAATACGAGCCCACTGCTGCTTTGTGCTCTTCGCGCTCCAGCCCTATTAGGAAAGACAAAAATAGAACCAGAACGATCTTCACAACATCGGGAGGCAGCCGCTGGTAGAGTTCCACGAAAGTTCGACCTCCTAACAGGCCGTCATTTGGCGGGTAGACGGCAGTCCTGCATCACGGACAACGCTAGGGTCACTCCGAGTAGCCTTCGTCGTCATCAACATCGTCGTCATCCCCTTCGTCATTTCCAATGCCGTGGCCGTCCTCATCTTCCTCTTCGTCGTCTTCGTCATCCGGCTCTTCTCGAAGGAGAACATCGACAACGAGCCAATCAGAGGATGCTGAGTCGGAGCTTTCTAAGTGAATCTTGCTCATGCCCAATGGTACGCTGGGTAGCTCTTTGGCAAACGCTGCCCTGTCCTCCAGCGTACCCGGCTGGTCGATATGGCTATAGAGCCACCGTGAAGAAATAGCATTCAGCGATTGGTCTGACTGAATGTTGCTTACAGGAGATTTGGGGAGCAAATGAATTCTCCGATATTGAACCACGGACAGATCGCGCAGGTCTCGGGCCTCGTAGCTCAGTACATTACTGCACAACGCGAATCCTTCCTACCTCAATGCATGGCCCTTACGCAGCCCGAACGAGAGAGCATGCACGGATTCTTCTCACCACAGCTTCTGGATGGAGTTCGGGTTGTTGTTCTAAGAGACCAGCGTGTCAGCAACCCGACCTTTTACGCGATGCTAGGACAAATGGGCCTCAGGAATTTGCCAGACTTTGCGGAGATGGCCGCTATTACCTTCAGTGATGTAGTTGTGTCGCACGAGCCGTTCACGAACAGGCTCTTATCCCACGAGCTTGTGCACGTCGAGCAGTATCGGCAGCTTGGAATCCCCCGCTTTGCCGAATTGTACGTTCGGGGGTTTCTATCGGGTGGCGGCTACGATGGCATCCCGCTGGAAGTGAATGCCTACACGTTAGATGCCCGGTTCGAGCGATCACCTCAGCAGCGATTCTCAGTCGCTGACGACGTGTCAAACTGGATTCGGGCAAACAGATTCTGAATTGCCACGCGGCTAAAGTCCGATCAAACTTAGCCAATGGAGCGGTCACCAGAGAATGGTTTTGACTGCGCCACACTCCCGACGTAATATGCCGATCCTCGTGCGGCGTTTCTCCTGATGGAAACATACTCCTTTTCAGAATCGCTTGCACGGCGGATAATGCGCCAGCATGTTCGACCTGATCAACCGTAACGCCGAATTCATTGTGAACTCAATCCCGCTCGATCATTTGGCAGATTATGACTGGTTGCTGCGTCACAAGGAAGAGTGTGGTTCCCCAGATTACCGACGGCGATTTCGGAACTACTGGAGTATGAATCCGGCTCAACTGGGAACTACCTTTTATGACGCCTATTTCGAGATGCTCGGTCGTCCTTATGGTTCCTCCCCGTCCCTACAGGAGGTCTGTCGATCTCTTTACGACGCCTCAACTCGGAGGAACGGCACGAAGGTACTTCAATTCTCTTTTGCGACAAAACTCCTACACATGCGTGACCAGCGACTTCCAATTTACGACTCGATGGTGACTAAGTTTTTTTCTTTGAACCTCCCGATCCGGACAAGGAACTTAGTCGGCGCATTGAGGCACTAGCCGAGTTTTACTCGTTCCTTGCGCGAGAATATGAGAGAGTCCAAAGGGAATTGTTGATGCAACGAGCGGTTGCGCCGTTCAAACAACGCTTTGCTGTTTATGACATTACCTACGAGAAGATGATTGACTCACTGATCTGGAAAACGGTGGGTCTGCTCTCCGATGGAGCGCTGAG
>PLWX01000042.1 GCA_003151155.1 Acidobacteriaceae bacterium | reverse complement strand
TCCGGCGGCTGCGGGCTAAGTTGTAAGATCACCGTGCGGAAAATGGGGGTAGGTCAGTGGATTGTTCGATTAACAGAACGCAATTTGTCCCCGTCGGTCAGAAACTCGCGCATCTGGACACTGCTGAGTTATGTGTCGCACTTTTCACCGCGTTGGCCTAAGCCTTCCGATCCTAAGCAAACCTACCCTCACGATCCTGCCACATGGGGCCTCGCCACTCCCGTTGTCGAGCTTGTGTTCACAGCACTGCCTTTGTCGCAACGATGCTGCGTTTCCAGTAAGGCGAGCTTGGACAACGTATTTGCGGTCGCTGCGTTCGCGTGACATTTCAAGCATATCGCGACGATGCTTCCGTCTGCATGTTGGCGGTACGCAAAAACTCCATGAGTGGTAGTTTTATCTTCGCGCATGTCTGCCCCAATGGCGAACCTGAAAACTGTAGGCTCGCACGGTTCCTCAACACACAATCTCTGATGTTCTAGAACGATGATGCCAATTTCGGGAACTCATGTCCAGTCAGAATTGCTCACATCACAACAAGCCGTGACGGGTTCGATGTCGATTTCTCGTGTCGTCTCCCCTCTCGTGGTCGAGATTGTGAGTGATAAGGCGTCGATAAGGATGAAGGCTGTGTCAAGGACAGAATGATCCTGCACGGTGTCGATGACACCGCGTGTGGGCCAGAGTTCGGTTGAGAACCTCCCACTCCCTCCCACGGAGGGAATAGGCCCAATTCTTCAATCGGGACTGCGCACTTTTGAATAGACGTGAGTTCCTGCAGTTGACCATCGTCCCCGTCCGCCGCGTCTATCTCAACTGCAAGAAAACAGGCCGCCAAAATCGGCGGCCTGAGCTAGCCACAAAACAGTGGGTTGTGAGCACAGCTTCAGCTTGTTCTGGAGGTGAGAAGGCGAGATATTTTTTCTCGCGGCCCGTACGGCTACTTTCAGGAATGCAACTGTCTTGGTGTCGATTGAAAAACTGGTTGATGCCAAGGGTTGAGTTTAGGTGTTCTCTTTTGCTCAGACTACTCAAGGCTCGAAGTATCAAATACTTCTAAGACCCGGGTTATGCAGGTCTCCGGTGCCACGCCGCGAAGTGGCGCAACATCGTGGCGGCTTCCGAAGTTTTCTCTGACTGCCGCCCTCGTCGTATGTCAGCCTTGGGAGGTATCGACATGAGTCTAGAAACGATTCTGATTGTTGTCCTGGTTATATTCCTGCTTGGCGGAGGCGGTTGGTATTGGGGACGCGGTCGCGGTTAACGCGACCCNNCAATGAGCACCAGTACGAAGGATGAGATTAAAGGCACTCTTCATGAAGTGAAAGGTTCCGTCAAAGAGGCGGTCGGCGAAGTCACGAATAATCCTGACTTAAAGGCGGAAGGCAAAGCCGAACACAGGGCCGGCAAAGTGGAAAAAAAGGTCGGGCAGATCAAAAAAGTGTTCGAGAAGTAAACCGGCGCGGAGTTGCCGGAGCACGCGGCCTTTCGGAACAACGGATGCCATTGACTACTCCCCCGCTCCGCACCGCAAGCGTCCCGCGACTTTCCCCGTTTCGACTCCTGAATCAGGGTCAACACGATGGAAACCAATTATCAACAACCGACAAATCAACAAAGGAGAAGTGAAATGTCAGAGCACGACAACCGTAACCCGCAACATAGCGATGTGCCGAAGGACGTTTCTCCGGAGCAGAAGCCCATTGTCCAGCCAGTGCAGCAAAAACCGGTGGCCACGCCCGTGCCACCCAAGAGTCCACAGTCGGAACCAGAGAAACACGATCAAGAGAAGAAGCACGCTTAGTCAGCAATGGATCTAGGCCGGCGAACTGAAGGGCCCAGGACGGTTCGAGCCACATCGAGCCGTCCTGACAAATGTGGAGTTCATTTTCATTGCGGCCCGTGGGGCGAACTCACTGGAGGGCAAAGAAACACCTGCTGGCCTTCTCGACATCGCCACCCCGGTCCTATCTCTAACTAGTAGAAAAGGAGAAATATGAAAAAGCTCAGATTGTCAGTAGCGATGTTCGCGCTGCTCGCCGCGGGCATTCTGGCCGGATGCTCGCAGACAGCTACGAAGTCACCGGATGTTTCCGACAGTATTCGCAAATCGCTCGATCAGGCTGGCTATAAAGACGTCACCGTCAGTCAGGATCGCGACAAGGGCATAGTGACCCTCGGGGGGCAAGTCGTCAGCGAGAACGACAAGTCGCAGGCGGAGTCGCTTGCAAAATCTCTGGCAGGCACACAGGTTGTCGCAAATCAAATTGCGGTGCTTCCCGTGGGCGGAGAAAAAGACGCCAAGGCCGTGAATACCGATCTGGACGAAGGCATCGAGAAGAACCTGGACGCGGCGCTGATCCAGAACAAGATGCACGACAACGTGAAATACGAAGTGAAGAATGGTGTAGTTACGCTGAGCGGAGAGGTGAACTCGGAAAACAAACGCGCCAGCGCCGAGAAAGTGGCCTCGGGAGTGCCCAACGTGACGCAGGTCGTGAATAACTTGCAAGTTAAGAACCAGAAAGCCAGCTCTTCGCAATAAAGGTGGCGAGGTTGAGCCGCCTGGTCAGCATATGGTGCCTTTCATGGACAAGAAAGAGATCAATTCTCCGAGACTGACCGCTCATTTCGTCATCTGGATGATCGTGGCGTGTCTGCTGCTGTTCGCATTCCTCGGTCATTTTGTGTGGAAGGCGTTTTGAAGTCTTGGATGGTTTCCGTCCAAGCATGCCCGCCGTCTGAATAACTCTCTTTACCGCATTTTCTGAGGCTGGCACTTAACGGAGGATCCCGAGTGGGAAAACCAGCAAACTCTGCCGAGGGCTTCTGGGACCGGCCGTTGCATGAACTCTTCGAACTGCTACCGGCCACCCCGGCTGGGCTGACGACCGAAGAAGCGCGACGACGATTGCGTCTCTACGGCCCAAACAGCATGGTCCATGAGTCCCGCTTCGCTGCGCTACTCAGTTTTTTTGGTTTCTTCCGCAACCCTCTCGTCGTCATTCTTATCATTGCCAGCGGCGTCTCTCTCGCACTCGGAGAGCACGTCGGGGGGCTCATCATCCTGGCGATCGTACTCTTCAGCGTGCTGCTGAATTTCCTGATGGAATTTCAGGCCCGGCACGCCGTGGAAGACATTCAGAAGCAGATCGCGCTGACCGCCGCGGTCGTGCGGGATGGACGAGAACAGGAGTTGCCCATTGCCGAGCTGGTCCCGGGAGATGTTGTCAGGCTCAACGCGGGAGACCTGGTGCCTGCGGACGCTCGTTTGCTGGAGGTAAAGGACCTGCATGTGCGCGAGTCCGTGCTCACTGGCGAATCTCTGCCGGTTGAGAAGACGGTGGCTGATCTTCCCAAAGAAAAGCACGGCGTTGCCGACGCCAGCAACAGCGTCTTCCTGGGAACCGCAGTTCAAACGGGCATTGGCACCGCGGTCATCGTCCGTACTGGAAAAGATACCGCCTGCGGTGAGATTGCGAATCGGTTGGCGATGCGGCCTCCGGAGACCGAGTTCGGCCGCGGCATACGCCAGTTCGGAATGATGCTCACGTGGGTGACGATGGGGCTTGTTCTTTTCGTCCTGTTGGTGAACATCATCTTCCATCGTCCAGTGCTGGAGTCTTTCCTTTTCTCAGTCGCGCTGGCTGTCGGGATGACTCCCGAAATGATGCCCATGATCATCACCGTGACCTTGGCTCAGGGCGCGAGGCGGATGACGAAGAAGAAAGTTCTCGTCAAGCAACTGTCGGCCATCGAGGACTTCGGAAGTGTGGATATTCTTTGTACCGACAAGACGGGCACACTCACCGAAGGGGAGATCGTGCTGGACCGGCATGTCGATTTCCAAGGTAAAGACAACGACAACGTCCTGCAACTCATTTACCTGAACAGCCATTTTGAGGCCGGCATCAAGAGCCCCCTTGATGATGCAATCTTGAAGCACGAGGCGCCTTCCATCGCAGGATACGACAAGGTGGACGAGATTCCCTTCGACTTCAACCGCAAGCGCCTTTCGGTAGTAGTGCAACACGCTGACGGCAATTTGCTAATCACCAAGGGCGAGGCCGAAAGTGTGTTTGCCATTTGCGACTCGGTAATGATCGATGGCGTCCCCCAACCGTTCGACGCCACCCGGCGTGCAGAAGCCGAGAGCACCCTGAAAAAGCTAAGCGCGGATGGCTTCCGCGCGCTCGGAGTGGCAACGCTGAAGGTTGAGAAAAAGGATGCGTACACCATAGCCGCAGAGCACGCAATGACGCTCGTCGGTTTCGCGGCATTTTTAGATCCGCCGAAGGAAGGCGTACTTGCCGTCCTGAAGGCACTCAAACAGAATGGCATTTCCGTAGTCGTGATGACGGGAGACAACCAGTACGTGACGCAGAAAATCACTCACGACGTAGGCCTGGATGCAGACCGCGTTCTTGTGGGGAACCAGCTCGATGCGATGGACGACGCCGCCGTGGCCTACCAGGCGGAGAACGGCGCCATATTCGCCCGAGTGTCCCCAGAACAAAAGAACCGGGTAATCCTCGCCCTCAAGACCCGCGGACACGTTGTCGGCTATATGGGGGATGGAATCAACGATGCTCCGTCGCTGCACACNNCGTGGGCATGTCGTCGGGTACATAGGTGACGGTATCAACGACGCTCCGTCGCTGCACACCGCGGATGTTGGAATCTCGGTCATGAATGGAGTAAACGTGGCCAAAGACGCTGCCAAGATCATCCTGCTGGAGAAAGATCTTGCGGTGATCAATGAGGGAGTGCTGGAGGGACGCCGCTCGTTTGCCAACATCATGAAATACATCATCATGGGCACGAGCTCAAACTTCGGGAACATGTTCAGCATGGCCGCGGCATCTCTGTTTCTGCCCTTCCTGCCGATGCTCCCGAGCCAAATCCTGCTGAACAACTTTCTCTATGACGTTTCACAGGTCAGCATCCCCAGCGACAACGTGGATGCGGCTACCGTGCAAAAGCCGAAGCGATGGCAAATTGGATTCATCCGCCAGTTCATGGCGATCATCGGCCCCATCAGCTCAATCTATGATTTCCTCACTTTTGGCGTACTGCTGTGGGTGTTCCATGCTTCCACCAACGAGTCTCTGTTCCACACTGGATGGTTCGTGGAGTCCCTGGCTACACAGACGCTCGTGGTTTTTGTGATCCGGACGGCCGCGAACCCGCTCAAGAGCCGGCCCAGCCGACCTTTGTTGATCAGCGTGTTGGCGATCGTTACTCTGGCGACCGTGCTGCCGTATACACCGCTGGGGAAGCTGCTACGGTTTACACCGCTGCCCATGTCTTTGTTGGCGGCAATTGCGTTTCTGGCGGTGACCTATCTCATCGTCGTGCAGTTCGTGAAGACCTGGTTCTATCGTCGGCACGCTCTACTTTGATACGAATGGCCTCGCACGAGTCTGCTCGACTTCGTCACGCGACACCACTTCTCGTTCGCAATTGCGTCAGTTCCTCTTCAGCTTTGAGCCAGTCGTCCAACTCGTGGCCATCTTCTCGTCCGCGTTGCTCGTACAGTTCGAATGCACGACAACGGATCTGCTCTGGCAAGCCAGATGTACTTTCGATCTGAACTCGCGTGGGCGTTGAGGAGGGTGGTTTGCGGGTAGATTTCATGAACAATACCTCCATTCTGTACGGTCGGCGTGCAGCGTTACCGATTCGACATTATCCGCTGGTTCGCAACCTCGTTACGCTGCCGCCGCGTGATGCTTCAACCCTACCGTTGAACGTGGAGCGAACCTGCGAGCGAGGGTTACTCTTTCAATGACCGATGACTGCTGTTCCGGCGGTTCGCTCTTCATTACGAATTCATCCACCAACCACAGGATTCGTTCCGGCATCTCGCAGTACGCTGAAAGCAAAATGACCGGCAGGTTGGGAAACCGTTGCTTGATAAGGTAAGCGATCGCTTCCGCATCCATGCCTTCCTATTTGTACTCCAGTAACACGGCAACCACTGGCGATTCCTCACAAAATCTTCATCGCCGTGTAGCCGCTCAACGCCACTCTAACGCAATAACCACGGGGTTCCAGAGTCGCTTTGCGAAGTTCCAACACCTGAGGAAGGTCGTCAATGCACAAGACGGTGGGGCAGTCCATGTCCATATTTCCCCCGTGAAACGTTTTCTTAACCGCGAAATTTAATTGATGAGGGTTTCGGGGTGATGTTCAAGATTGCTCACTTGCGAAACATTTGCTGCTTGTCGTGCCAAGAAGGGACTGTTGGGCGCGTTCAAGGCGAGTTCCGCATTCTTGCCTCGTCGGGATCGAGTGATCAATTCTGAGCAGACGTGAGTTCCTGCAAGTTGCATTCTGTGCAAATGAAAGCTTTGTCTCCGACAAGCTTCCAAGGAGGATAGGGCCATGGGTACTTCCCCTAAACACCGGATCCTCGTCGTTGACGACGAACCCAGGATCTGCGAGACCACGGCATTCTTGCTCGAAGCGGCAGGATATGAGGTCAGTACTGCGGTGGACGGCTTCGACGCGCTTCTGCAACTCAAATCGGTGCCCTTTGACGTGATCATTTCCGATCTCAACATGCCCCATATGTCGGGCTTTGAGTTTCTGTCTGTGGTGCGCCGACGCTTTCCAGAAATCGCCGTAGTGGCCGTCAGTGGCGCTTATGAGTCGGGAGATAGCATCCCTGGTGGAGTCATCGCTGATGCCTTCTACGCAAAGGGACGGCAAGATCCCAGAGACATCCTGCACACCGTCGCCGAGTTGATCGAGACCTCGCCTGTACGGTGGGTCAATCATCACCGTCAATCCGCTCCGGTGTGGATACCCCGTAGCGGCAAGGATTCGAAAGGCATACCATTCATCGTGCTGACCTGTACCGAATGTCTACGATCTTTCCCTTTAAGCGTGATGCGGGAAGATGTACAGGAGATTCAGGAGACGCTGTGTCTGTTCTGCGCTACGCCGGTCAAATACATCATTGATTTTTCTCGTGCAGTCAGTTCTCCAAAACCGCGGGCGGCAGCAGCAATCTCCGATTGGAGCCATTAGAAGGGATTGGCAGGCCTGATCACAACCCACTGTTTTGTGGCTAGCTCAGGCCGCCGTTTTCGGCGGCCTGTTTTCTTACAGTTGCAGCGAGGCTGGAACGAACCCTTCGTGGCCAGGCGGCCGACGGGCGTTGCGGAGGATCTTGCTGACCATGGAACGGGAGATGCGATGGGCTTTGGCGATGTTGGTGAGCGAGATCCCACGATCACGATCATGCAGGATTGCCAGTCGATCGACATCGATAGGCCGTCGGCCGATGTGTCTGCCTTCGAGCTTGGCGCGCCGCATGCCGGCGCGCACCCGTTCTATGATGAGATTGCGCTCGAGTTCGGCGATGGCACCGATAATGACGATCATTGCCCGGCCGAGCGGTCCGCCGGTGTCGACATTCTCCCGGAACGAGACGAACTCGATGTTGAGGTGGTTCAGCTCATCGAGGACTTCAAGGAAGTGGCGAGTAGAACGGGCGATGCGATCGAACGCCCAGACCAGCACAACATCGAAACGATGCTTGTGGGCATCGTGCAGGAGGTCGTCGAGCCCCGGCCGTTTCGGCTTGGCCCNNCCATCGCTCGCAGGTCGTGCAGCTGGGTTTCGGGATGCTGATCGAGGGTCGAGACCCGCAGGTACACGGCACAGCGCTTCATCAGCGCTGACCTTTCTTCTTCGCTTCGAACCCGTATTTCTCGACATACTGCTGGATGAACTGCATCAGTACATCCGTCATGTTAGGCACTTGACCGAACGATTTCTGTGCTCAATGCGTGGTGAGACTGTGCAAGGGGGTTCAGTTTCGGACGCATGCCTTCGTTGTTCACCTGCGGCCTTTGAGCAGATTCCATTTGGAAGAGGGGCCGGCCCGAACTTTCCAATCCCAGATGGCTTGGTAATACGACTGCGATCTCAGCGCACGAAGCGCGCGGCAGTTCCGCGCGGAGAATGTCAATGCGCTCAACCAGACCAACCTCGGAACGAGGCAGGGCTATCTCAATGAACCGTAGTTCGGGACCATTACCTTCGTTGCGCTCCCTGAATCGCTACCCAGTGCAACGCGCCGCGTCATGTTGCGCTACTGGGTTCCCCGGAGGCAACAACGGGTGCAGAACATACCTCTTGTTCGACCGAACTTGGCAATGCTGAGGGCGATGGGCGAGCAGCTATACAGGTCGGTTACGATGGTTCGCATCCAAGCGCCGGAACGAAGCCACCAACCGGAAAAGGCGCGGCCGTCCACGGTGGTGACGCGCATCCTTCGCCACTCCGAATCAGGGACTTCTCCGCGCTCGATGAGAACCTCGACGCTCCGAGTATCGGCCGTCAGCCCGACGCGCAGAAGTTTTAGTGCGCTTTCTTTAGCACTCCAAATCAGGGTGGTGGCTGCGTGCCGTTCGTCAGCCGCTGCGCATTGACCCACCGTTTCGGCTTCCTGTTGAGTAAAGAAATCGGCGACAAAGGCATCGATTCTCGTCTCCACGGTTTCGAGATCGCAACCTAAAGCCGAAGTGGGTGGGGCTACTGCGGCGAGCGCTCTTTGATGGCTATGACTAATGGAGATGGAGGCCAGCGAACTGATTCCATTGACAAACGCTTCCGGAGCGCCCGACAAGGTGGGACGTATTTCAATCTGACGCAGGACGGACGAAGATAGTTCAGAACCAAAAAAATTCACGAGAGCGCACTTGGCCGTCCAGCGACCGAGCAGCCATTCAGCCCGGCGCTTTGGAAAATGAAGTTCGCGACAGCGCGCGGATTCGAGCGGCGTCAACCACTCCGTATCTGGAGGCAATTCATCGGAACTGCACTCAAGCCAGTACAACTTCACCGGGCGCATGCGACTCCACCTCTAGGCGTGTCTCGTGTTTCTGAATTCCACGCTCGACCGCGTGGACGAGATATGGGCGAAGGTCACTGGCCGGAAGGATGTTATCCAGAGCTCCGACCTGCAACGCCCGGTGGACACTGTGAATCTTGTCGAACTCTGCTGCGACCTCACCAAGCTTCTCGGAATGGATTCTCGGAAAGACTTCGTTCCATTCCGTAGTCAGCCGATTCTTCTGCGCTCCTTCGGCCGCTTGGATAGCTGCACTGAGCCGCTGAAGCCTTTCGTCTCTGCGGGCACGTGCTTCTACCTCGCTGGCGAAGACTACCGCAGCAGCGGGCGCTCCACCAATTACCGAGGCGTAGGTTCCTTCCAGCGCGACGACTTCCACGCTATTGTTTAATGCGCGCGAGAATACGACGTATGCGCCGCCGTGATAGCGAGAGACAACGCAGAAGACCAGAGGACCCTTGAAATTCACCACCGCGCGACCGATTTCCGCTCCATATTCCAATTGCAATCGACGCATGGACTCCGGCGAACCGTCGAAGCCTGAGAGGTTGGCAAGGATCACTATGGGACGGTTATTGCTGGCCGCGTTGATCGCCCGCGCCACCTTTTTCGATGACATTGGAAAGAGCGTACCCGAAGTCCACTGATCGGGCCCATCAGCTGGAACAAAGCCAAATCGCGCTAAGGGTTTCGATTCAATTCCGATCATGCAGACCGGAAATCCGCCAAGGTGTGCGTCCCAGATTACCGCGGTTTCCGCTCCGCGCATTCCGGAGTAACGTTCGAGTGGAGCATGGTCCTGATCGCTTACCGCGCGCATAACTGTGCGGATATCGAAGGAGCGCTTGCGGCCAGGATTTGTTTCGTTCCTGAAAATGTCTCCTACGGTAGTGAATCCGTTTTCAGATTCTTCGCCTATGGGGTATCGGCAGACATCGCGTGTTACGGGATCGTCCGTGGCGGCCTTACGTGGGAAGCGCTCACCGGGCGCAACGTAGGTGTGCTCGTAATGGCGCATCAGGATCTGGCAAGCCTCGTCGATGTCGCGCGCATAGTATTGCGCCTGGCCGTTGACGCCCATGATTCGGTCGTAGCCCCCGATGCCATGATTGTCGTCAGCTGAGACGGAGCCGGAGTAATCTAGAGCGCGCTTGCCGGTGAGGACCATCGCTCCTTTTGGAGTCATGATTAAGATGCCGCGCGTATGCATCAGCATCGTGGCTTCGGCGTTCCAATACGGTTGCGCGCCGACGTTGATGCCGTTCACGACGATGTTGACTTCGTGTCCTGCCTGTGTGAACTCGACAAGGCGCTTGAGCACGCGCGCGATCCAGTCCATGTTTTCGACGCCGCTCTCCATCGAGATCTTGGCCCCGGCTGAGACCGGAAACCATTCCAACGGGACTCGCATGCTCTCAGCCAGATCGAGGGCAGCGTTAATACGGCGGCACTCTGGCTCAGCAATTGCGCCAAGATCTTTGCTAGGGTCGCCTAGCAGGACGACGCGCACCATCCCCTCGGGATGCCGCTGGGTGAAGTTACGGATAACGCCCACGATGACATTTGCCGTGTTCTCTCCGTAGGCGCGTGCGACCGGGACGAGCATTCCTGCCTCGTCAAGATCGTATTCAGTGAACTCGCCCGGCGGGAGATCAGCCCGCGTACCGTCTGCGGGCGGAGTAAGCAGCTTGATGATCTCGTAGGGATAGAGCAGCCCGCGCTGGCGCATCTTCACCACTTTTTGCTCGTACGCCTGAAGTGGCCTCATCGGTTGCAGCTTGGACGCGGGTCGGAAGGTCATGAGTAATCCGGCATCCCCGGGCGCGGATAGGCGGATGATCGTGTCGCGGATCTCGCGGGTGCGTGGATTGGGAACGCGCGCACGCACAACCACCTGCTCGAGACCGAGACCGTCGGTGGATGGCGCCAGACGATGCACGATCGCTTCCATCTCTTCCGGAGAAAGGTTCATAGTCGGCCACACATAAAGGAAGATGCGGTTCCAGTACAGGCGACTTCGTTGCGGACGTTGCGATTGCACAGAGCGAATGGCTGCTACAGCCTCCGCGAACATGCGCTCCAAGTGAGGCAGTTGCACGATTCGTCCTGACTCATCTTTGATCGGCGTGAGATCTCGGATCTCTGCGACGGCAAAGAGACGTTCATCCTTCGGATTGCTGTTCGCGACTGCATGAAGGACGAAGATGTCTTCGGCCGAAGGGAGGCGCGTGATGTTGAAATTGCCCAGCCGCCAGAGATGCAACCGCTCGCCCGTCATGGGATGAACCCCGTGGAAGAGTTGCACTTCGGCGTAGCCGTGCTCGCCGGGTTCGTAGGTGAAGTACTGCATCTCCGGATGATCCGGATAGCCGTTTTGTGCGGAGACAGCAACCACGACGCTCTTGACGGAACGCGGGAAGCGGACCTTGCCGAGCACGGCTTGCAGTTCCTGCTGCAGCTCGCCAGCATTCGGACAAGAAATATTGTTCCAGACCATGAGGTCCAACACGACATGTTCATTGGCGGGAATACGTGCGAAGACCGAGCCGACGCGATCAAATATTGTTTCGAGAGCGCTGCGGTCTGTATGGATGGCGAAGATGTTAACGCGAGTGCCGCCTTCTTCATAGTTGGTAGAGACGCAGCACAATCCATCCACAGCGGCCGCGCTGAACTCCGCAAGCCTGCGAACGCAGTAATAGCGGGAAATCATGATCTCGAGCATGGTTTGCTGCAGGTGCTCGGGAGAACCGGCGAATCTCTTACAGAACAAGCTCGCCAGCGGTTGCGGGCAATCAATCAGCCACCGCTTTTTCTCGTGTCGGTCGGGGCCGCCTGGATTGGCAGCAAGGTAGTCCAGGTTATCTTGCACGGTAGCCAGAATGTCCGCCTTGGCCCGTTCGAAAATCGGCTGTTCGAAACAGCGATACCGCAGTTCACGCGCAAGCTCGCTGACCGCCGGGAACGCTGAGCGGGTGATGCTAATCATTCGGTCGAGCAATGCCCTGAACGCAGTGTCTGGAGGATGAGAGCTGGCATCCAGGGTTTCGAGACGATGCTGCAAGATGCGTAGAATAGCGGCGACCTGTTGGTCAATTCGCTGGTGAGATTTGTAGATCCAAAGCAGGCTCTCCTGCAGTTGGGGTGAGCGGTCCAAACCTTCCATTCCATAGTGACGGACTGCCCTCTGCAGGGCGTCAATGAATTCCGGAGGCAGACTGTTGTCTGCAGGATCGGACGTGTGGAGGAAGGAGAAGAGGCAGGCTTCTGCGCTCGGGGCTTCTCCGATGATTTCCTTTCCAAGCTTCGGGGTATTGCGGAAGAGCGCGCAAAGATCGACGAAGATGGAGAGAATACGGTCTTCTTCCTGCTGCATCCTGCCGCTGGAGGGCCATGCTGCAGCAGTCGACTTGCCCTTTGCGATCGCTTGTTCAGGTTTCACGTCAAATCCAAGAAGCAGCTGCCGGAGATTCTCAAGGGTTTCGAACGGTGAGGCAGCCGGGGCGTTTGCAAGTGCCATCAGTTGCAAGCGGGGTGTGACGGTGCTGCTATCGGACGTCGAGTCAGGGTCTATCTGAAGGAGAGGTGCGCCCGGACACACTTGGACATTTGGAATTGTCATTACCCGGCGTACGGTTCCGGAGAACGGTGCGACGACCTGCATCTCCATCTTCATCGCTTCGAGAACTGCGACGCGGTCGCCGGTTGTGACGGTATCCCCGGGGCTTACCGAGATCGACACCACAACGGAAGGAGAAGGAGCTCGTACAATGCCGCCGTCTCCACGTTCAATAAGGTGGGAGATTCCATCCACTTCCATCCGGTAGCTCGAACCCTGCTCAACGGAGACGATTCGAGATGTCCTGCCGGCAAATGAAAAGGTACTTTCAAAAGGACGCAGTCGCTCGACGCGGACCGAGAAACACCCGCCATTGATCTCCAATCGGTAGTCTTTCACTCCCACGCGAAAGACATGAACGATGTATGGATGTCCGAGATAGCGCAACTCGACGCGGCGGCCGATTTCGCTGCGGACTTGTGGTCGACCGCGGAGCGCCGAGGCATAGAACTGCGTACGTTCGATCGCAAGTTCAGAGTCGTAGGCTTCTATGGCCGCGCGCATCAGGGCGATGTGGCCGTGATCATCTGTGAGGAGATGCCCGCTGGCGGCGAGTCGATCAAGCCATGCGCTATCGTAGGTTCCGTCGCGCACTTCGGGGCGGTCGAGCAATTGGATAAGGAAGGAGCGGTTAGACATGCCTTCCTTGATCACGACCACGCTCTCGCGCAATGCGCGCTGCAGGCGCGACATCGCCTCCTGCCGATTACGTCCGACGGCTATGATCTTGGCGATCATGGAATCGAATTCCGGAAGAATAGCGTCGCCTTCCTCCACGCCCGTATCGACACGGATGCCTGGTCCGGTTGAGAGTCTCAAGCGCTCAACCACACCGGGAGCGGGAGCGAAGTTGTTCCCCGCATCCTCTGCGTTCAGGCGCACTTCGATTGCATGGCCCCTCGTTGCCGGCGGCACACCTTCGAGCCGCCCTCCCTGCGCTACCAGCAGTTGCAGTTTCACCAGGTCCGCGCCGGTGGTGCACTCGGTAACCGGATGCTCAACCTGTAAGCGGGTGTTCATTTCCATGAACAGCAGGCGCTTCGTACTTGGAACATAGAGGAACTCGACTGTTCCGGCGTTTTGATAACCCGCAGCGCGGCTGAGACGAACGGCGGCATCACGCAGTTGGGCATCCTGTTCAGCAGAGAGTGCGGGAGAGGGCGCCTCTTCGAGGACCTTCTGGTGGCGGCGCTGGATGGTGCAGTCACGCACGCCGAGCGCCCAGGTGGTGCCGAAACCATCAGCAATAATCTGGACTTCCACGTGACGCGCGCCGTCGATGCGTTGTTCGAGGAATACCGTGGGATCTCCGAAGCTCTTGAACGCTTCGCTGCGCGCGGCTTCGAAGGCACGCTCCATCTCGGCAGGGGAGTGTACCTGCCGGATGCCGCGGCCTCCGCCACCGGAGGCTGCTTTTATGAAGAGCGGATATCCGATTCGTTCGCCATGCTCGTAGGCGTTAGCGAGGGTGTCTACCGGACCGCCACTCCACATTGCGACCGGAATCTGCGCTTTTTCCGCCATCTGCTTAGCGCAGATTTTGTCGCCTAGGCGTCGCATCACTTCACTGCTTGGACCAATTAACACAATACCCATCTCACGACAGAGGTCGGCAAAGCCGGCATGCTCTGCTACGAATCCCCAACCCACCCAGGCTGCCTCAGCGTTCGACGCACGGAGTGCACGTTCCAAGCAGGGATAATCAACATAACTGCTATGGAGCATCTTCGTGGCCGAATCCGGAACCTGGGCGGGTCCGATGCAGACCGCTTCATCTGCTTCCCTGACGAACATGCTTTGCCGGTCTGGCTCGGTAAAGAAAGCGATCGTGTGCAGATTCGCACCAGGCTCTTGATTGAATTCGCGCACCGCGTGAATGAAACGCATGGCCGGTTCACCGCGATTAACAATCGCGACTCTTCGAAATTCGTGATTCATGACCACACCCTCCTGGGATTGGAAGTTCAGTGGACTTCCTGCAGGGTCACCCCTTCGGGAGTGATGAGTTTCTTCAATGAGGCCAGCGCGTCCGCATCAATCGGCGCAGACAGCGCAGCCGTGCTGTAACCGTGGATTTGCAGGTAGCGGTTTCCGCTTGCATCGACAACTTCAGCGTCAAACGTCTGGCGCTCCGCGTTCGGAGTGACCATCGCGTAGAGATGGCCTGAAACCATGCGCGGAGAATGCCATGCCATTACCTGGTCTACCCGTATGGGCAGTCCCATCGTGCTATGCGCACCCATCTCCCAAAGCCCAGCGGTCTGGAAGCAGAGCTCGATGAGGCGCGGCGCCATCTGCGTCGGAAGATCGGAAGGCTGGTGATTTACGGGCAGGTCCATCGCCATTTCTCCGATAATCCGTGTTCCATCCCACCAGGCGCGTTCCAGAACCTGGTACGCCGGTCCGTGGAAATAGATCCGGTAGATCTGCGCTGCATCCACGATCGCATCGGGCGAGAGCAGCGGCCTGATGACCGGCGCGGCTTCGTGAGGACGATTCTGCAGGCGAACTCGGGCGGTGAAGTGCGTGGTTTGCTGGGCTTCGGTTTGCGTTGCCAACATGCGTCTTCCTTCAAGGCGGCACTCTGAAATGAGACGGTCACCCTCCGGACGGAATATGGCTTTCACGAACA
The DNA here is from genome assembly GCA_003151155.1 of Acidobacteriaceae bacterium. Taxonomy (GTDB): domain Bacteria; phylum Acidobacteriota; class Terriglobia; order Terriglobales; family Acidobacteriaceae; genus Korobacter. Next base: position 14,334 of record PLWX01000042.1, on the reverse strand, counting down.
ACGTCCGGGGCTCGTCTTTGTAGAACTTGAAGGGAGCGAGGAAGTTTACCTCTTCAATGCCGTCAATGTGCCACCCCGGATGTACACAGAGTGCTGCTTCCGCAAACGCCTCAATTCCCATAACTCCCGGAAGAACGGGAGTGCCGTCGATGCGGTGGTCGTTCAGGAAAGGCTGTGATGCGGGATCGAGCTTGGTTTCCATTGTTAGGCCGTCGTAGATGCCCATGCCAGTGATCTTCCCGACCATGGGGCCGGGAGCGGGAAGTTGCTCGCGCGAGCTTTCAAGTGCTTCTAGGTCGAGGCCGCCGGTGGGATCAAATTCCTGTAACAGCGCGCCGAGCCGCTGGGCCACGACGATCTCGCCACGCGTGCCCCCGGAAGTAAGCTCGCGGCGAATGAGAGGAACGCCGGCCGCAGGATCGAGCATATCGATGCCGGCGACTTCCATCATCTTGGGGATAGAGCCGCGGGTAGCCATGCCGATCTTTCCCCACGCCGTCCAGTCAATCGCAATGCCACGGGTTTGTGGCCGCACGGAGCGGAAGTTCGAGACGATCTTGCAGAGCAAATCGTTGGCAGAGCTGTAATCGGTTTGGCCGCCATTTCCGAACCGGCCGGCAATCGAACTAAATACGACGACGGCGCCAAGAGGCATGTCGCCGATTGCGTGCAGGAGGTTGAAGAAGCCATCCGCCTTCACGTCGAACACGAGGTCGAATTCCTTCGGCTCTTTGTCGGGAAGGAAGTGGCTGCGTTCCACTCCTGCTGCGTGCAGAAGTACGTCGATGCGTCCGTGCTTCCCGCGAATCTCCTCAATTACGCGGGCGGTTGCGGCAGGGTCAGTGAGGTTGATACAGCGATAGTGTGCAGCACCGCCGCTGGCATGGACTGCGTCTATCGCCGATTGCGCGGCCTGCTGCCGCTCGAGCGTCGCGAGTTCCCGCTCGATCATCGCAGGCGTGGCCCGCTTCTTACTTGTGCTCAAGCGCGTTGCCAGCTCTCGCTTCAATCCCTCCTTGTCAGAAGAGAAGCGCTTCAGGTCGTCGCTGCCTGCATCCGGTTCTGCTACGAGGTCGAGCAAGTAGAAGATGCCGCCCGATGCGGAAGCGAGATCGGAGGCGATCGCGGACACGATACTGCCTGCCGCCCCCGTGATCACGAACACGGTTTCCTTAGTTAGTGGCAAACCGGGAAGCCCATCGCTGGCGGCTTGCTCCTGCAGCGCAATCGTCCAGCGAAGGCCATCTTTGTATCCGATCTCTACAGCACCTGGGTCGCGCAAAGTTTCAGCGATCAGGAGTTGGGCGATTTCGGTTGCGTTGGCCTTCGTCGAGAAATCGATCGACTTCACGGTCGCATCCATACGTTCCCGCTTAAATGACTTGGTGAAGCCAACCACCGCGCCACCCATCGGGGCAAGAGCGCCGGCTGCATCGTAGCCATGTTGTCCCCCTAACCTCGTGCTGGACACGAGGAAGGTTGAGGGTGATTTGAATTGCTCGTAAAGCGTGCGCATCGTCAGATACAGATACTTAAAGCGCGCGGCAATTCGCTCATGCCAGACCTTCAGGTCCATATCAGGAAGAGTTTCTTCCTGGTCCAGTGCGGGCAGCCAATACACTCCGTGGATGGGCCCCGCGGCAGACCATTGCTGCAACGTCTCCGTCAGAGCGGGTGCATCGGGGATGCTGTCAAAGGTGAGCACCTCGACATCGGCTGCATGCAATTGTGCGATCAACTGGATTGCCACCCCGCCGAGGTCCGGCATTACGACGACACGAATTCCAGTGTTTAAGGCGACGCCCGTCTGCTTGCAAAGCTCAAGCGGTGGACGTAACACTGGAACGGGCACGCGTCGCGGAACGCGGTTGGCCTCGTCGAACGTGGCGAGCACACGATGTGCATCTGCCGGTACCGGCGATTGCACCGTGGTGGCTGGCGCGGGGGCAGGAGCAGTGAGTTGCGTTGCGCCCGACCTGTCACGTGCGAACTGAATCACGTGCTTCAACGTCGGAAAGTCACGCAGCTTCAGATTTTCGTCGCGAGGGATGTTGTAGATGGAGCGGATCGACGCGAACATCTCCGCTTGCTTCACGGTGTCGACGCCAAGATCGGCTTCCAGATCGAGGTCCACGTCCAGCATGTCCTTGGGATAGCCGGTCTTTTCTGCGACAAGATCCAGCACTCGATCCGCGATGGCGTCCGATATCGGCTGAGGTTCGATAGCCGGGAGAGGTGGTACCGCTGGAGCGAGCGGTACAGAGATCGTTGGAGCGGGGGTTGCCGCGAGATCCGGACGATTGGCGTACACGAACTGGACGACGTGCTTCAAGGTTGGAAAATCCCTCAGGCGCAAGGTTTCCTGCCGCGGGATGCTGTAAATCTCCCGAATTGCCGCAAACAACTCTGCCTGCTTCACGGTATCCACACCGAGGTCGGCCTCGAGGTCGAGGTCCATGTCGAGCATCTCGATCGGGTAGCCCGTTTTATCGACCACAAGCTGCAGGATCCGATCCTGAACGGGGTCCTGTTTCTGAGGGGCTTGCATCTGTGGCGATGGTGGCGGTGCGAAAGTTTCGACCGTGGCGTCCGCCCGCATTGTATGCAAGTCAGGACGGTTGTCATAGACGAAGCGAACCACATGCGCAAGCGTGGGAAACTCGCGCAGCCGCAGATTGTCGCGCCGCGGGATGGTGTACTCCTCGCGGATAGCGGCGAACACCTCCGCCTGTTTGACGGTATCGACTCCGAGATCGGCCTCGAGGTCGAGGTCCATGTCCAGCATGTCGCTCGGGTAGCCGGTCTTCTCGGACACGAGTTGGAGCACCCGCTCGCGCACAGGATCTTGCGAAGCCGGAATTGTAGGAACGACCGCAGCCGCTGGCGGAGCTACGACCGCTGGCTGCGGCACTTGGCTGATCGGCTGCGCCGAACTTACCTCGTTGACTCTCGAGACCACGACTTCCGTTCTGATCGGAACGTTGCGGACGCGCAATGTCCGCTGGACCACCTCAAGCTCTGGGTTGCGAATGTTAGTGGATTGCTCGAGCCACTTCGTCCAAGCGGTCGCATCGACGATGCGGTTTCGGAACCCGAGAGCGTTCGGCAGGGCGCGCCGACCATTGATCGGAGTCCATCGAAGGAGCGACATGCTGATCTGCGAACCGAAGCCGGCACCGAGTCGCAACGCATAGCGAACCGGATAAGAGCCGCCATGCGAAAGGTTCAGGGATCCAAGATCCGGATCAACCTCCCTGAAGTTTGCAACCGGAGGAACGCAGCCGGTTTCCAGTGTCTTCACCGCGAGTACATCTTCGATTCCAGTGGCCATTGCATGGCCAGTGAAACCCTTGGTGTTTGCGATCACCACCTGGTCGGCGGCGTCGCCGAAGACCTTTCGGAGTGCAAAAATTTCCGCCGATGCACTGCCACCGCGTGCCGGCGTATACGTCTCGTGCGAAACGAACACGGTTTCTGCGGCAATCTGCTTGCGGTCAATATGGGCGCTCGCTTCGGCGCGACTCAGCAGACCTTCCATGACCTGGCCGATGTGCTGCACGTCGAGCCGCGAGCCATGGAATGCGCTGTTTGCCGTCATGGTGCTGAGTACTTCGCAGATTGGTTGAATACCGCGCTCGCGAGCGGCGTCGCCACTCTCGACGATCAGCGCTGCCGCGCCCATGCCAATCAGCATCCCGTGTCGCCGGCGGTCGAACGGCAGTGCCGCTTGCTCGATCGATTCGTCGGTTGCGGCAACACCGCTGGCGAGGAAAGCAGAGCCAAACCATGGAAGCAGCGTGTCGGAGGTGACGTCGTCGGAGGCAACGATGATCACCCGGCGGCATCGCCCCGCGCGGATCCAATCTTCGGCGAGACTGACAGCTTGTGTGGTGCTCGCGCACGCAGAATTGATCTGGGTGTTCGGACCACGGGCCCCAATGTACTCCGCAAGCTGCGAGTGTCCCATGGAGAGCACGCGGAACAGGAAACGACGGTCGAAGTGGTATGGGTTCTGTGCGATTGCGGCTTGAATATCCGCAATTCGGCGCTCGATATCGAGTGCTACTCCGCCATTGCCATTGCGGCTTACCTGGCCACGAAGTTCTTCCAACATTTTAATTTGATCGCGGCGAGCGCGGTCTTCGTAATACCCTTCCATGATCTCGGCCAGGGAATCGGCACCGGGAAAGGCAGAGGCAAAAATTACGCCCGTGTCGTCACGCAAGCCTTCGGGTAGCACCCAGCGGTCCGGTAAGCGTGAGCCTTTGCTAGTTGTCTTGTAGCGTAGGACCAGCGGGATCCCCGCATCGCGCAGAGCATCGATCCCCGCTGCCAATGCGAGGCAGGTCGTACGGTCAAACGCGGCGATGCGTTCCGCGGAAACACCGAACTCCTTCTCCAGGTCAAACGTTCCCGCGCGCCCCGCCAGCTTAATTACGTCACCAACGTCCTCAATAGGCTCAAAGGTTGGATCGCCATTCTCGCGTTTCACCAAGCGGGTGATGTGCCTGTCTAGCATGGCCTGTCGAAACCGGTTGGGAATGACGTCGATGAATTGCTCACCTCGCAACAGGCGCGCGATGTTCGAATCGTCAAAGACGTGACCCGTTCCGGGCAGGCCGATGGCCGCACCCGTGATCACGACGGGTTCTTCCGAACGAGGGGAAGGAGCAACTGCGCGGCCATCCACTTGTAGTGCCCGGTCGAGAAACTCAGAGACCAATTGTCCCAGTTGTGTGTACCGCTCCTCTTTTGACGGATTCCTGTTGGTGACGAATGGGCTTTCCACGGCGATGCCTCTCGGAGAATGGTTCGCTTGCGTAGTTGTAGCAATCGAAAGAGTGTTAACTTCGGGAACGAGATCTGCAGTCCCGCGTCCGAGACCAGCAGCGTATAGGCCGCAGAGCGCTTGATTGAAAGCAGCTTTGTCTTCCCACTTCGGATGGTTGGTGAAGAGCGACAGAACATCGTCGTTCTTCCCGAGCACGTCCTCGGCGAACCCTTGCAATGCTTTCTTGGGACCCACTTCCACAAAGATCCTGGCTCCCGCGTTGTAGAGGGTGTGCAGACCTTTCACGAACTGAACCGGCGAGGCAATCTGCTTGGCCAGGATATCGAGCATTTGCGGCACGACATCCGCTCCGGTGGGGTAGAACTGTCCGCTCACATTCGCAACGATCGGGATCCGCGTCGACTGGAGATGCATGCGTTCCAACGTTCGGCGCATGGGCTCGCTGGCGGGCGCAACAATGGATGTGTGGAAGGCGTGGCTAACGGGCAGCGGCACCACATTGAATCCTGCTTCGAGGATCTTTTTGCAGGCTTCTTCAACCGCGGTGCTTGCACCCCCGATAACGGCCTGCTGTTCGCTGTTGAGGTTTGCGATTTCGACATACCCGGTGACAGTCTTTAACAAGCGCTCAAGTTCGGTAAGTGGCGCGAAAACGGCTGCCATCTTGCCGTTGTCTTGCATGGAGACGCGCGTCATCTCGCGACCCCGGGCGCTCACGGCCTCGAGTGCTTCCGCAAACGGAAGACCACCCGCCGCTACCAGCGCTCCGTACTCACCGAGGCTATGGCCCATCGTCATATCCGGAACGACTCCGTAGGCGGCGAGCATGCGGGTAAGTGATTCATCCGAAGCAAGCACCGCGGGCTGCGTGATGGCGGTTTGCAGCAGATCTTCTTCGGCCTTTGCCACCGCGACTTCGTCCTGCGAATCGACAAAGATGTATTCCGTCAGCGGCTTGCCCAGCAGCGGCGTGAGCACGCGGTCCGCTTCGGAAAAAGTTTCGGCAACAATTGGCTCCGTATCTCGCAGCGAGCGCAACATGTTCACGTATTGCGATCCCTGTCCGGTGTAGAGGAACGCCACCTTGGGTGCGGGCCCATGCCCGCGGAATATCGCCTGGGCACGGAGGGCTTTCCAAACTGCCGGTTGCTTCGCGCCGAATGCCTTTAGCGCAGCTGCGCATTTCTGCTCGAGTTCTGAAGCGCTACCGTAATCAATCGCAATGCGGAAAATAGAGCGTAGATCACGTTCGTGGGGCGGTTTGATTGCCGTCGATGCGAGGGAGGATGCTTCGGCTTTCGCCTCACGGAGACGGTCAGCAAGTTCTGCCTCGGTCGCCGCGCCGAGCACCAGTGTTCCCCGAAGCGGAGCCTTCATGCCATTATGACCAGATGATCTTGCAAACACCGGCTCCAACTCAACATTTGACGGCTCCATCGCGGCCAGTGCCGTCTTTCGCGTTACCTTCAGCCGGCCTGGGATGTACTCTTCGAGGACTGCATGGAAGTTGGTCCCGCCGAAGCCGAAGGCGCTCACACCGGCACGACGCACAGCATGGTTCCTGGTTTCCCAGGGACGCAATTCGGTATTCACATAGAGCGGTGATTTCGCGAAGTCGATGTCTGGGCTCGGGTGTTCACAATGCACACTGGGCGGCAGGGTCTTGTGGTGTAAAGCAAGGATCGTCTTCAGAAGTCCGGCGGCCCCGGCAGCAGCCTTCAGGTGACCGATGTTGGACTTCACCGAGCCGATCGGTACGGAATGCGTCGGAAGGTGGAAGGGGGCCAGCACATCAATCATGCTGGTAACTTCAACCACATCGCCCACCTTGGTAGATGTGCCATGCCCTTCGATGTAGGTCACGTCGGCAGGGGAGAGGCCCGCGTTTTCCCACGCGCGTTGAGTGCAGAGAACTTGCCCCACCGGATTGGGCGCAGTGATCCCTTTCCCTTTTCCATCGCTGGAGGCGCCAATACCGCGCAGCACCGCATAAATCTTGTCGCCCTCGCGTTCGGCATCCGCCAGGCGCTTCAAGAGGAAGATCACCGCGCCTTCACCCATCACGAAACCGTCCGCGCCCGCAGCATACGGACGCGAACCCGTTGGCGAGAGTGCGCCGATCTTGCAGAACTTTACAAATGTGGAGGCGCCCATATTGCGGTCGATGCCACCAGTAACCACGGCATCGAACTCGTTCTCGACGAGGCCTTGCACCGCGGCATTCATGGCACCCATCGCGGATGCGCATGCAGCGTCCACCACGAAGTTTGGACCGTGAAAATTGTAGAGATTCGCGATTCGTCCGGCCATGCAGTTCGCAAGCTCGCCGGGCATGCTGTCTTCCGTGATTTGTGGCAGCAGGCCATCGATGCGCTCGTGCAACTGACGTGCTATATCGTTACGGATTTCTTCCGGCAAAGAAGCGAAGCTGGAGACAGTCTCCAGTTCGCGTTTGTATTCGGGAAACGAAATGCGAAGCGCCGTGAGGTAGTGCCTTTCACCGGCCATCGCGTTCCCTAGAATCACGGCCGTGCGATCGGTATTCAGAGGCCGCTCAGGATAGCCGAAGTCCGCGAGCGCCTCGCGGGTGCAGGCGATCGCCCAGCGTTGCGCGCAGTCCATTGCATCGCTGACCTTAGGAGGCAAGGGCAGGTGCCATTTGATCGGGTCCCAAGGAAATTCACGGACCCAGCCTCCGATCTTCGAATACGTCTTGTCGGGTGCCGCGGGGTCCGCGTTGTAGTAGAGCTTTGGGTCCCATCGTCCTGCAGGGACTTCACCGATGCTGTCGCGACCCTCCTGCACATTTTTCCAGAATGCTTTTACGTTAGGCGCATCCGGAAGGATGGCTCCGAGACCGACGATTGCGATAGCACGGTGGGCGGTACTGTCCATAATGGCGCTCCATGAGGGGAAGACACCCGGAACGAATTGCCAGATGAATGCTCCAGTTATTGCTGTAAAGCTACTTCCATGTGCTTTTCAGCGCGTTTGTATAAGGTGTCGCTTATGTAATCCATGTCCGCTAAAAGACCAGACTGCGCGCGGTGAATGGCGGGCAATCCCAAACTTGTTTCCAGCGCCGCACTCTCGGCTTCGCTTGTCGCCGAACTGCCGACGATCCAACGGAGGCCATCTTCCCCGACCTTGAGCGCAGCTTCGCGGGCGAATATCCGCGCGAGAGCCGCCAAAGCATCGGGGGTGAAACGGTCGTTCGCCTTTTCGTGAAGCTTCCCCTCCAAAGCGCGGGCTGCGCGTTTCGCGAGGCTGCCGGCGGACTCGGCGTACGAGATCATCTCGCCTAGTCGGAGAAGAACATGTTGGAAGCGAGTGAGCCGCGCGACTCGTGCACGTTCCATCACCTCCGCCAGGGCGTGGAGAGCGAGTGCCGTACGGTCTGCGCCGACCTGCGCATGCCGGGCATGCAAGCTCTCGAATTCCTTTGCGAGCTTGTGATAATGCTGGCCGCGCGTTTTGAGGTGAAGCTGCCACCGGTCGCGACCGATGGTCATCTCCATAATTTCGGAGGTTCCTTCGTAAATCGTGGTGATGCGCACATCGCGCTTGATCTTCTCCACCAGGTATTCATGGGTGTAGCCGTACCCGCCGAGCGCCTGGATTGCGGCTTCAGCCGCAGCGTTCCCGGCTTCCGTGGCCATGTATTTCGCAATCGCGCCTTCCGTGTTTAAACTCCCCTCGCCGGCGTCAATTCGTTCCGCCGTCTCTTCGATGTACGCGCGGGCGGCCTCCAAATGAGCCACGTGAGGAACGATCAGTTTGTGCGTGTAACCTTGCTTCTCCGAGAGCGGCCCGCCTCCCTGGATGCGCTTGGTGGAATAAGGAATGGCACGGTCAAGCGCAGCCCATCCAGCGCCGAGTCCAAAGGCTGCGACCATAAGGCGCGTGTAGCCGAATACCGCCTGGGCCTGCAGCAAGCCTTGACCCTCGACGCCACCGATCAGTCGCTCCGCCTCTACGTAAACGTTTTGGAGGGCCAAAGCCGCGGTATTGCTCAAACGAATGCCGTGCTTATTCTCGGGTTTATCGTGCGTGAACCCAGCAGCTCCGCGCTCGACGACGAACCAGCTTGGTCCCGCGGGCGTGTTGGCGAGAATCGTGTACGCGTCGGCAATGCTGCCGTTACTGATCCACTGTTTCAGACCGTTGATCTTGTAGCCCACGATGTGGTCGCCGGCCATGACGCGCTCGGCAGTAGTACGGAGCGCGCCGAGATCGCTGCCTGCATCCGGCTCGGTCGCGCCATACGCAAACAGAATTCCCTCATTGGCGATGCGACTTAGCCAGTGCTTCTTCTGCTCCGGCGTAGCCCCAACCGTAATCGGATCACTGCCGAGGAACGTCGCGAACAGCGAAGTCGCTACGCCGAGGTCAATCGCGGCCATTGCCTCGCAAATCAGGTACACGTCAAACGCGCCACCGCCGAATCCGCCGAACTCCTCAGGAATAAAGAGGAGCTGGATCCCCAGCTGGTCGGGATTGCACATATCTCGCACGATCTCGACGGGACATTCATCCTTCTCATCCAGTTCGATGAGTACTTGGTCCGGCAGCCGTTTTTTGGCGAATTCCTTCAGCGCTTTGAGACTCAGTTTCAGTGTTTTCTTTGCGATCATGGCGTTCCTCTAATTACTTCGCGATGGCAGTCTTAGCCGAGGCCGATTTGCCGGAGGTCATCTCACGGACTCTTTCCGTGAGGACGGGCAGAAACTCGAGCACGTCGTCGACAATGCCAAGGTCGGCGAATTGGAAGATCGGAGCGTGTGGATTCTTGTTGATGGCCACCAGGAACGGGCTACCATTGATGCCGGCCATGTGCTGGAAAGACCCGCTTATGCCGCAGGCGAGATAAACCTTCGGCTTCACCGTGGCACCAGACGATCCAACCTGCCGCGACTTGTCGAGCCACTTGGCGTCGACGACAGGGCGGGAACAACTGACTGCTCCTCCAAGCACATCCGCCAACTCTTGCGCGATGGCAATGTTTTCTTCGTCCTGAATGCCGCGTCCCACCGAAACCAGAACCGTCTGTCTGGTGATATCGACGTCGCCCTGCGCGGCGGGGACGGTCGTTTGATAACGCCGCCGCACTGCGAGCGTTCCGATCTCGCTCGTCTTTTCGATTACCTCTCCATGGAGTGGAGCTGGCTGCTCCGCTTTGAAGGCGCCAGGGCGAATCGTAATCACCGCGCCTCCCGACGCATCGCACGTCACGGAAGAATTGAATTGACCACTAAATGCCTGTCGCACGAATTTCAGAGTTACAACGTCGGTTGCTTCAACCGCAATTGTGTCCGGTACATAAGGGACGCCGAGTTTGATCGACAGCCCCGGCGCCAGATCCATGGCGAAGTGCTCGTGGGCGAGGAGCACAATGCTTTCTGGAGGAATGATCTTTACTAAGGCTGGACGCAGCACTTCCGCGTTGCCCGCCGCACATTCTGCATGCTCGATCTTCCAGACCTTCGTGAATGTCGCTTGCAAGGCTTCGCATGCTTGGGCGAGTTCGACACCTATGCCCGCGACCAGCGCGATGGGCCCCGCCGTCGGATTGATCTTTTTTGCAACGGTCAACAGCTCAGCAACTGTGTCATCTACGGTGCCGGCTTTGTGAAGAGCAAAGATAAAGATGGGGTTCACGCTGGTATACCTCCTCTAGCCTTGATCCGTTCCACGAGTTCATTGGCAATCTCTTCGCGATCGCCCGTGAGCATCTCTGCCCCGGATGTTGTCACGGGCATGAAATATCCGCAGCGCTTGATCTTCGCGTTGCTCTCACCCACAGAATTCGCTGCTGATTCCAGGTCGGAAGAACCGAAGATCGGAATCTCAATCGAGGCGACCTGCTTCACGCCACGCATGCCCACATAGCGTGGCTCGTTGATCCCCGTCTGGATGGAAAGCACGCACGGCAGATCGATCTCGCTGATCTCCTTATTGCCGCCCGCGATCTCCCGTGCGATCTTGAGTTTTTTCCCGTCGAGCACTTCGATTTCGTTCACGAGCGACGCAAACGGATAATCCAGAAGCGCAGCCAACATTCCCCCGACCTGCGCTTCGCCGCACTCGGCCTGCACACCAGTCAGGATGAGATCGAATGGGTTTTTCTCTATGTACGACTTCAGGATCGTAGCGACTCCCCTTCCATCGGAACCCTCAAACTGCACGTCGGAGAGGAGAACTGCATGCTTCGCGCCCATTGCCATCTGGCGGCGCAATACTTCCTCGTCCTCTTCGCTACCGACGGTCACAACTGTGACCTCGCCGCCGGCGCGTGCAGTGATCTGCAATGCCTCCTCGACGGCATAGTTGTCCCACTCATTAATCGAATACACGAGATCGTCGCGCTCAATGTCAGAACCAGAGCTATTCAGCTGCAGTTCGTTTTCCGAGACATCGGGCACTCTTCGAACACAAACCAGGATGTTCACCGCTCTCCTCCTTAACAATCAGTTCGTCGCACACAGCGCCTGCGAGAGTTCTGTAGCTGGGGCGCACGTTTCCGGGATTGCAATTTGCCGTTCCACCACTTCGGTAAGGTCGAGAACGGACATCCTGCCCTCCAACCCAGCTACCTTGATGGCGTCTTCCATGTTCACCATGCAGAACGGACAAGCAGTGACGATTACAGTCGCCCCAACCTCCGCGGCCATTTGCACACGCAAGACACCCATGCGCTGATTTTCCTGCGCTTCATAAAACAGCATCAGCCCACCCCCGCCGCAGCAAAACGAGCGATCCCGGCATCGACTCATCTCGACACGCTTCAGCCCCGGGATCGCGTTGAGCACGTTGCGAGGGGCGTCGTACACCTGGTTGTGCCGCCCGAGATAACAAGGGTCGTGGTAGGCGTAAACTTCGTTGGTGCTTCCCAGCGGCTTCAGCGAGAGATCGCCGCTCTTAAGCGCGCGCTCGATAAACTGGCTGATGTGTTCCACCGGCGGAATGTCGCCATAGTCGTGCCGCAGTGCGTTGTAAGCGTGCGGATCCGCGGTTACGATACGCTGCGCGCCAGAGGCGCAGATGGCTTCGCGATTGTGATCGCGAAGCGCGACGAACAGCGCTTCTTCTCCAAATCGTCGCACCTCGTGCCCGCTGTCTTTTTCTGCTGGCCCAAGGATGCCGAAATCTTCCCCGGACGTGGAAAGAATGCGAGCCGTAGCTCGCGAGATGCGCTGGATGTTGTCGTCGTAAGAGCTGACGCTATCCACGAAGAAGAGCGTGTCGGCGCGGCTACGACTATCCAGGATTTTCAGCGGCAGCGCTGGTTGGCCATTCTTCGGCTTCGCCCACTCCGCCCGTTTCTTCTCCAATTTGCCGTACGGATTTCCGCGGCTCTCCAGGAACTTTAGCGGCTTCTGTAGCGTGCTCGGGACCTGTCCGTCTTCCACCAGGGCGCGTCGCAAATCGACAATCTTGTCGATGTATTCGATCTGCGTCGGGCATTCTTCTTCGCAGGCNNGCTCCGTACAATGGGAATGCTTTGAAAGCGTAGTCACGCGCTTTGATCGTTAGAAATCTCGGCGAGAGCGGGCGTCCAGAAGCGTTTGCGGGACAATTGTCGGAACAGCGGCCGCAATCGGCGCAGGAATAGAAATCCAGCAGATGTTTCCAGGTGAAGTCCTGGAGGCGCCGCACCCCAATCTCCGGCAGTTGATCAATCTCCTCTTCAGTCATCTTCCAGCGGATTGGCTTGACAGTTCCTCGGTCGAGCTTTGTCAGATAGATGTTGAAGGCAGAGGTGAAAACGTGGAAATGCTTGCCGAACGGCAGATAACATAGAAACGCGAAGAAGGTTAATTCGTGTGCGAGATAAGCCTGGAGACGCACTTCCGCCAGCACAGACGTCGGCAAAGTGCCCAAGAGATGTGTGAATAAGATCACGAGTGTGAGCGGCGGCAAAAATCCTGCGTGCTCCGCCCCCAGGAGACGTCCACAAGCTCCAAAGACACTTTCCGAGACCATGAGCAGCGCGATCATCGCGAGAACGATCACCGCCTCGGCGGTATGGTTGCGAGTGTCTCCCTTCGCAGGGGCGTAGCGCTTCGGCTTGAATACAACGCGCCGGAGAGCCGCCGCGATCACGGCAACAAAGACGAGCGTGACTGCGTAGTCTTTTACGGTTTCGTAAAAGTGTGTCGCTCGTCCGAGTAGATTCGCCAGCGAGAACCCATCATAAATGCCCGCGATCACGAGCGAAATGGATTGAACCGATAGGATGAGAAACCCGGCGAATATGGTGATGTGCAGCAGTCCCGCAAGTGCGTAGCGCGGATGCTTCTTCTGCAACAACCAGTACTTCAGCAAATACCACGCTCGCTCCCAGGTACGGTCGAAGCGCGGATCAGTCCTCGCTTGAGCGAGAGGACCGAGACGCTTCAAAACCACGTACAAGAACACAGCACATGCCAGAGCTGGTATGAGGAGGAACAAAACTTGCCCGGGGCAATGCCAATACAAAGCGTGAGCTGGCGATGAAAGGGCGCTCATGCCTGCACCTACCGGAGCAAAAGTTTTTCAGAACCCGATCGACGATCAATTGACTGAAGCTGCGAGGAAGCCGGGAGGAACAGCCGAGTATGAGAGCGTTCACGAATCGATAAAGGCTTTGTCCACCAATGCTCACTTGTAGCGCTTGGCCCACTCAATTTCCGGAAGGTTGGTGTTGAGTCGCTCCGTAAACTCAATCACATTTTCGAGCAATCACCCTATTGGGAACCGAGTAATCTATACTTCTTCACCAAGTGAATTGGAGTTTACTGCCGAACATGAATGGTGAACCAGGTGTCTTCTCCATGAGTTCAGTTTTGGGAATCAAGAATTACCAAACTGCAAACGGACGCGCACTGGCGTTGCGCAAAGCATCGGAAGGATATCTCCGATCTCTCCACGGGGATTGAGGCTTTAATTGGCCAGACGTTTTACGAGATCAGCCCATCCCGGCAGGCATATTCCCGCACCCATGTGCGGCTATGTTCATATACTCATAGTTGGCTGCGGTTTGGCTGCCAATAAGGGTCTAATTGGGGAAAAGATCAACAACTTACGGACAATCCTCCGACGGAAATGCCCAATAAAATCAACTATTTAGATTGAACTACCTAAACTGCAAAACCTTTATGCGTCGGTTCGANNTTCCGACCCGCGCCTCCAACCTTCTCTTGCAGTTCCAATGGATGCCATAACTTAGAGCCGTTTCAAGAATCGCTGTCGTTTGCCTTCATTTCCGCTCGATAGGCGAAAATAGGGGCGAAAGGTGGACCAAAAGTGACCCGCGTATTTTGGGTCATTGAATCCCCTTCGCCGTGAGCTTCGATTCCTCTGCCGCCAGTGCCAGCCGATACCGCTGCATGGCTTGTTTCTTGTGTTCGGCTGTCGGGTGGACATACTTCTGAACGATCCGAATTGAGTTGTGTCCTAGAATTGCCGCAAGGGTGGCCAGATCCACCCCCGCATGTGCCATGCGAGTTGCGAACGTGTGCCGGAAATCGTACAACACGAAGTTCAGAGCTTTTACGGCGGCG
>PLWX01000144.1 GCA_003151155.1 Acidobacteriaceae bacterium | reverse complement strand
CAGAAGATCAAGCGCAAGGGCGAGATGACCCTGGAACTCTCTCCGACCAGCGATATCCTCGCGGAGTTGGGTGAGCGAAGAGTGAAGCCTTCACAGGTGATCATCGGTTTCGCGGCTGAGACCGAGCATGGCATAACGCACGCACGGGAAAAGCTGAGGAATAAGAAGGTGGATGCGATCGTCATGAACGACGTTTCACGGCCAGGCATCGGCTTCGGATCAGAGCGCAACGCGGCCACGATCATCACGGCGACCGAGCAGATCGAACTACCAGAAATGCCAAAGACGGAGATGGCGCAGCGAGTTCTCGAGGCTGCTCTGAAACTCCGTGTTGCGCGCACCGCCGAGGTCTCTTCCCGCTGATGGCGCGCACCCTCGATCCGCAGACCAAAGCTGAAGTTTCCGCACGACTGGCGTTCTATCGCGAGATGGGGATCTATGGCATCTACCGGAGACCGGTGGAGGAGACCGCTGTTACCATAACAGTCGCTGAATCCCTCGCGATCGAAGAAGAGACCTTGCCCCGTAAGAAATTCGAGCTGCCCATACTACAACCTCCGCTCTCGCACGCAGACGGCCTGGAAGCCATCCGCGAATACATTGGCGACTGCACTCGCTGCGTGTTGCACAAGCAGGGGCGCAAGCAGATCGTCTTTGGAGTAGGAAACCCTGAGGCCGAGCTTATGTTCGTGGGAGAAGGTCCGGGAGCGGATGAAGACGAGCAGGGGATTCCGTTCGTTGGACGCGCGGGACAACTCTTGACCAACATGATCACCAACGGCATGGGGTTGAAGCGCGATGACGTATATATCGCGAACGTAGTGAAGTGCCGTCCGCCGGGGAACCGCACACCGGAGCGCGACGAGTGCGATACCTGTTCACCATTCCTGCTGCGGCAGATCGAGACCGTGCGGCCGAAGATGATCGTGGCGCTGGGAGCCGTGGCCGCGAAGACGCTGCTCAACGTCAATGAGCCGATGGCGCGGCTACGCGGACAGATCTACGAGTTCTCTACGCCGCCGCGCGANNCCGCGCCAGAAGAAAGAGACGTGGAAGGACCTGCAGATCGTCATGAAGTACCTCGGCATTCCACTTCCCGCCAAATCCGTAGAATAGTCGCAGATGCCGCTCTTCTGCGATGTAGCTGTTCCTGTCCCGCTCGACGCTGCCTTCACCTATCGAATTGAAGGTGCGGAGCCCGTGGTTGGCGGGCGTGTCGTCGTGCCCTTTCGGCATCAGAAGCTTTCGGGCATCGTGGTCGCGCTGCACGACAATCCTCCGCCGGTCGAGGCCAAACTCGTCGTCAGCGTGCTGGACACTTCGCCGGTGCTCAACGAGCAACTGCTTGAGTTGGGGCGATGGATCGCCAGCTACTACATTGCGCCGATCGGCGAGGTGTATCGCACCATGCTGCCGCTGGCAGCGGAGTTCCGGCGCGCGATGGGCTATCGCATTACCGACAAAGGGCAGGAAGCTCTGTATGCGAGTGCCGAGGTCGGTTCGTCACTGCGGGCGAAGAAGGACACCGAGCACCAGATGCTGGAGTACGCGGTGCTCAACCACCTTGCCGACGGCGAGGTGATCCGCGAGCAGTCGCTGCGCAGCGCGACGGGGGCGAGCCGCGAGATCTTCCGCACGATGCTGAACAAGAAGTGGATCGCGCGCGAAGACCTGTCATCGGTGCGCGATGCCACGCGGACCGTGCCGGTCGCGGTGCTGAAGGAGGTAATAGGCAAGATCAACCCGAACCAGGAAGCGATCCTGCTGGCACTGAAGGCTGCGCCTGAACGGCGCATGCGGGTGGACGACTTACGGGACCTCCAGGCGGATGGGAAGCCAGTGCCGCGCACTACGCTGGCGACGCTGGTGAAGCGCGGCATTGTCGAGATTGTGCACGAGCCCGCGGGCTTCAGCCTCTCGTCGCTCAAGCCGCGCAAGCTGGAGTTCCTGTTCACACCGGCGCAGCAGGACGCGATGCGCTTCATCAACACTGGCGTGGAGTCGCGGACGTTCACCTCGGCGCTGCTGCATGGGGTTACCGGATCGGGCAAAACCGCGGTGTATCTCTCGGCGATGCAGCAGGTGCTGGCCGCGGGGCGGTCTGCAATCCTGCTCGTGCCGGAGATTGGGCTTACTCCGGCGGTTGCGGCGGATCTGCACCAGATCTTCGGGAGCGAAGTGGCGATCCTGCACTCTGGATTGTCGGACGACGAACGCGCAGAACAGTGGCACCAGATTCGCCGCGGCGAGAAGAGGATGGTAGTCGGAACGCGGTCGGCGGTGTTTGCGCCGGTTGCCGACCTGGCGCTGCTGATTGTCGATGAAGAGCACGATCACTCCTATAAGCAGGAGGAGATTCCGCGCTACCACGCGCGCGATGTGGCGGTAATGCGGGCGAAGATGGCGAATGCGGCGGTCGTCCTGGGATCGGCGACGCCCTCGATGGAATCGTTCTACAACGCAGAGCGCGGCAAGTACACGCTGCTGTCGTTGCCGCGACGCGTGCAGGAGCGGCCGCTGCCGATTGTCGAAGTCGTCGATATGCGGCAGGAGTTTCAGGAAACCGGTCACGAAGCGGTGCTTTCAAGACGACTGGTCGAAGAGGTGAACGATCGTATCGAGCGCGGGGAGCAGGCGATGATCCTGCTCAATCGCCGCGGCTTCGCGAATTTCGTTTTATGTCGGGCTTGCGGTGAGACGATCCAGTGCCGCAATTGCGCAATCGCGATGACCTACCACAAGCGCGATAAAAAGCTGATGTGCCACTACTGCGGATTTCTTGCGCCCGTTCCGAGAATTTGTCCGAAATGCCACAGCGAGCACATTCAATTTTTCGGGATGGGTTCGGAAAAACTGGAAGAGCTGCTGCATTCCACGTTTCCAAGAGCTCGCATCGGACGGCTCGATCGCGACACGGTGCGGGGGCGCGACGATCTTGAAAACATGTTGAGCGCGCTGCACAATCGCGAAATCGATTTGCTCGTCGGCACCCAGATGATTGCCAAGGGCCATGACATCCATGGGGTCACGCTGGTGGGTGTCGTGGGAGCGGATGCGGCCCTGGGGATGCCGGACTTCCGCGCTGCTGAGAGAACCTTTCAGTTGCTCACCCAAGTTGCGGGGCGTGCGGGGCGCGGCGATGTGAAGGGGACGGTGCTGATGCAGAGCTACCATCCCGACCATTACGTGATCGAGTACGCCGCCAAGCACGACTTCCACGGNNGTAAGGGTGATGGGTCCGGCGGCGGCACCGATCGAGCGGTTGAAGAACGACTACCGTTATCACTTCATCCTGAAGTCGAAGTCTCGAGAGCGATTGAATACAGTGCTGCGCGAGATGATCAACCACGCGGCGACGAAAAAGATTCCACGGACGAGCGTGATCGTCGACATGGATGCGTTGAGTTTGATGTAGTCCCCTCGAGCCTCCTCGGGCGGAGCCCTCGTCGGGGACGGATTGGTAGGCGCTGGCTTCCNNTGGGTGTCGGCGGGGTGGTAGACCTTTTCATTGGCCAGCCAGCGTTGCACGCTGGGTTTTAGAGGCGAGACGGGCCTACACAGACGGTATCGTAGAACTTTGCATTGGCAGCAGCTAAAAGCCCCGCTCATCTAGACGTTTTTGGCACGACTGAAGTCGTGCCCTTTCACGAACCGTATGCAAGTGACCCCAGCGTGTGAGTCTAAACTTTAAAATTTGGCTTGCAAGGGGAAGGCCAGAGCGGGCTGTTATGATTCGCTACGGTCGCGGTGACGTGTGCCGGCGGAAACGTCGAATCATGTGATTCCGCGCACTTCGAGGGCTTGATGAAGTTTCATCTCGTGGGAATTTTTCTTCTGACAGCATCGGTGTTAGCGCAGCAGGCGACGACGGCGGAACAGGCGCCGAATCGCGATAGCAGCTACATCGAGGACAACGGCACGGCGCACATTACGCGGGTGGTGCCGGTTCCACCGGATTTGAGTGCGGAGGCGAAGAAGTCGTTGAGCCGGCAGGTGCCGGATTCGGATCAACCGGAGTCGTTGGAAGATCGGCGCAAGCATACGGATACATGGCAAGCCCACGCGGGCGAGGTGGCGCATGGGATATATCCGGTGAACCTGGCGACACAAACGATGGCAGGGGTACCAGTGCGGGTGATTACGCCGCTTACGATTCCGCCGGAGAACCGCGATCGCGTGCTGATCNNCTGGAGGATGCGGTGGCGGTGTACAAGGTGCTGCTGAAGACTTATAGGCCGGAGCACATCGGCATTTATGGAACCTCAGCGGGTGCGATTTTGACGGCAGAGGTAGCGGTGAAACTGAAGCAGTTGGGATTGCCGTTGCCGGGCGCGCTGGGCATCTTTTCCGGACTGGGCGACTTCACGCGCGAAGGAGATTCGGTTGCGATGTATGCACTGGATGGACTGTCAGGGCACTTGGAGCCGCCGAAGGAGCCGCTGTTGAACGATTACCTGGGTTCGACGGATGCGCACGATCCCGTGGCGTCGCCTTTGTTCGCCGATCTGCACAGGATGCCTCCGACGCTCTTTGTCACGAGTGGGCGTGACCTCTTGATGAGCGGAACGACGATCCTGCATCGGGCATTTTTACGAGCGGGCGTGGATGCGGAGTTGATCGTCTTCGAAGGGCTGCCGCATGCTTTCTGGAATGACGCTACGCTGCCGGAATCGAAAGAGGCCTTCGGAGACATGGCGAAGTTTTTCGTGAAGAAGTTGGCTGTGGATTCCGCGATGAGATTACGTTAGTTCGGTGCACCGTAGGCGGTCACTTCCGTGCCGGATCACTGTGCCGCCACTTCCGTATGGCGACGATATGCGGTAGCGTATAGCCTAGTCTGACGGGGTTTCGTTTTTTTCCTCACAATCGACGTACGCTTTGCACTCGGGGGACGTGAAAGTGTCGAACCCAGTCGCTGCTCTCACAGCGGGAGATCTGGTCGGGAATTACAAGATTCTCGGATTGGTCGGAGCCGGGGGGATGGGCGTGGTGTATCGCGCCTTCGACGTCAAGCTGGAGCGCACCGTCGCGCTCAAATTTCTTCCGGAACATCTGCTCTACAGCGCTGAAGAAAAGAAACGCGTGTTGCGCGAGGCGCGCACGGCGTCATCGCTCGACCATCCCAATATCGGAGTGATCCACGGTTTCGAAGAGACCGACAGCGGCCGTGTGTTCATCGTGATGGCTTACTACGAGGGCGAGAGCCTCGCGCAGAAGATGCATCGCGGGCCGTTGGCGGTGACGGAAGCCGTGGACATCGCAATCCAGATGGCGGAGGGGCTTGGAGCAGCCCATGCCGGTGCCGTGGTGCACCGCGACATCAAGCCGGCCAATGTGCTGATCACGAAAAGCGGCATGGTGAAGATCGTGGACTTCGGACTGGCGCGGCTGTCGGCCACGGTAGGAAGCACGCAAAGCATTAGTTCTGGCGGCACGGTCGGTTACATGTCGCCAGAGCAGGCGATGGGGAAGATCGTGGATCAGCGGACCGATATCTGGTCGCTGGGAATCACGTTGGCCGAGATGCTGACCGGGAAACATCCTTTCCTGCGGGATTCGGCGGCGGCGACGGTGATTGCGATCCTGAACGAAGCGCCGCAGGGAGTGGACGGCATTCCGGTGGACCTGTTGCGGATCATCTACCGTGCACTCGCGAAGGAACCAGACACGCGTTACCAGAGTTGCGAAGAATTGCTGGGGGACCTTAAGGATTTTCACAGCCAACTAGAGCGGGCATCGCCGATGGCGAAGCCGCCGAGTTCGTCGAAGGATGCAGCGAAACAGTTGAGGTCGCAATTGGCAGCCGCGTCACGGCCAACGTTTCGGAGCGTTGACGAGCCGACATCAAAGGGATGGATCTGGCTGGTGGTGGTGCTGGGGGTCGTCGCAGTGCTGATTGCGGCGCTTTCGTTTGTCACTCCGGTCCGCGAGCGCGTGGTGGGGCTGTTTGGGCATCCGGAGGACCACATCGCGGTGTTGCCGTTTGACAATATCGGTGGCGATCCCGCGATGGAAGCGGTGTCGCAGGGCTTGATGGATTCGATGACGGATGAGTTATCGAACCTGAGCAACGTACAGAAATCGCTGTGGGTGGTACCGTCGAGCGTGGTGCGCAGCCGCAAGATCACCGATCCGATGACCGCCGCAAAAGAGCTTGGTGCGACGCTGGTGGTACGCGGAAGCATTCAGCGCATAGGGCAGTCGGTGCATTTGAGCGTGAACCTGATCGACGCGAAGAACATGCGGCAGATTGGCGCGGCGGCGATGGATGACAGCGCGGGAGACATCGAGGCGCTGCAGAATGAAGCGGTGTCGCGGCTCGCGCGGCTGATGAATATCAAGGTGAGCGCGGAAGCGCTGAAGGCGACAGGCGGAAATGTTCAACCGGCAGCGTACGAATCGTATCTGAAGGCGCTGGGCTTCATGCAGCGTTATGACAAGCCGGGAAACCTGGACCAGGCGATCGCGGCGCTGGGCAGTTCGGTGGGGACGGATTCCCGATTCGCGCTGGGATATGCGCAACTGGGGGAAGCGTATCGGCTGAAATATCAGTTGGACAAAAATCCGAAGTGGTTGGATGAAGCACAGGCGAATTGCCAGAAGGCGGCGGAGATCGATAGCAGCCTGCCGGCGGCGTATGTGACGCTGGGACGGATCCACGAGAGCAATGGAAAGAACGATTTGGCGTTGCAGGAGTTCAAAAAGGCGATCCAGATCAATCCGAGGAGCGGCGAGGCACTGCGCGGGTTGGCCCGCACTTACGAGAACACTGGACACCAGCAAGAGGCAGAAGCAGCTTTCGTAAAATCGGCGGCGTTACAGCCAGATTACTGGGATGGCTACGACGAGCTGGGTTTGTACTACGACCGGCAGACGAAGTATCTGCAGGCGATCGAGCAACTCAAGCACGCTGCCGAACTTACCCCGGATAACGCGCAGGTATTTTCAAATCTCGGAGCGGTCTATATCGATTGGAATGATGCCAATGCGTTACCGGAGGCCGAGAAAGCGCTGAAGAAGTCGATCGAACTGACTCCTTCGTATGCCGCCTATGCGAACCTGGCAGCGCTGCTTTACAACCAGAGACGCTACAGCGAAGCAGCGGCCAACTGGGAAGCGGCACTCAAGTTGAACGATCGGAATTACCTGTTATGGGGCTTCCTTGGCAACGCATACGAATGGATGACGGAAGACGCCAAAGCAGAGGGTACTCGTGAGAGAATGCTGCCCCTGCTCGAGCAGCAGGTCAAGCTGCAACCGCAAGATGCGGATGCGCAGGCATACCTGGCGTCGACCTACGCCAAAAAAGGCATGCGAGAAAAGGCATTGGTTCGTCTGCAGGCAGCGCTGGCATTGGCACCTGAAAGTCCTGGGGTTCTGGAAAATGCCGGTGTGGTGTACGAGAACCTCGGCGATCACGAGCAGGCCGTGAAGTACATCGAGAAGTCGATGCAGAAGGGCAATGCGCTGGACGATCTGAAAAACGATCCTGACTTGCAGAAAGTTCTAAGCGATCCAAAGTTTCAGACCCTCGGGAAAAAATGAAATCTAGTATTGGAGAATGCGATGGCACATGCAAAAGACGCTGCCGACACTGTACCGATGAACATCAACTACAACACCTCAAACGGATACTCGCTGAGTCCAGCGAGTCCGAACATTGCGAAGGGGGGCACGGCGCAGATTAAGACATCCAGCCAGGCGGCTACGATCTGCTTTAACCCGCCCACGACTCCCTTCGG
The DNA here is from genome assembly GCA_003151155.1 of Acidobacteriaceae bacterium. GTDB lineage: Bacteria > Acidobacteriota > Terriglobia > Terriglobales > Acidobacteriaceae > Korobacter. The sequence continues at coordinate 1,094 of PLWX01000144.1, read as the reverse complement.
CGCTAGCCAGAGTCTTCAGGCGCATAGCAGTGTGGACATCCCGGTAGGAAGTACGGATTACAGTGTGGGTTATTGCATTACAAATTATGGAAGCACCTGTACGGCACCGCCGCCTACGACGGGAGTTCCCTCAGGCACGATCAAAGTAGGATCGTAGGTCACTGAAAGTTGGCAGAGGCTCGGCATGTCGCAATCCGAGCCTTTGCTTGAACTCCATCCGTTATGGGCCGCAGCAAGAATCCTTCCTGCTAGTCCTTGCGCTTCGCTCTTCGCATATTGCAGTCTCTCCACAAGGAGAGACGTGTCGATTCGAGTTTCCATTGCTGTGTTGCTTGCGGCTTGCGTGCTGCTGATCGCCGCGGGCCCCGCGGGATCGCTGCCGTTGTCGTATGTTTCAGGTGTCGTATATGCGGCGGCGTTTGTGCCATTCCTGCTGGTGGGCGCGCCGTCGGGATGGAAACGATTTTTGGGGATCTGGTGTGCCATGGCGGTGGCCGCGAGTTTCTGTACCTGGACCGAGTATGTGATCTTCGTACATGCTTCGCGGAAAGAACGCATCACCGCGTTGGTCGGCGGGCAAGTGGTGTTTGCGGTGTTCTCGGCGCTGCTGGCATTCGCTGCGAAACTGTTCAAAGTTGGAGTGGGAACGAAAGTTGACAGCGATGTTATTCCAGCACGTCGGGTGATAGGCGCTATCTTTGGCGGGGGGATGGTTTATCTCGTCTGCTACTACATTTTTGGGGCGCTGGTATTTCAGCTCCTCACGAAGCCGTATTACTCCAATGGAGGCCGGTTAGGAGGGGCGGCGGAAACCGTCGCCGCGCTGGGATGGTGGTTCCCGCTGATACAGGTGGGACGTGGGATGCTGATGTCGGTGGCGGTGCTGCCGGTGCTGTTGTGGACGAGGCTTCCACGATTGCAACGCGCGGCTTACGGGGGATTGGTGTTGTGGGCGATCGGTGGATTGGCTCCGTTGATTCCGCCAGTCGAGTTTGTGCCGCCGATTCTGCGAGCGATGCACGTTGGTGAGATTTTCACGCAGAATTTCCCGTTGGGATTTTGTTTGGCATTTTTGTTGATGGCGCGGAAAACGG
>PLWX01000164.1:625-8803 GCA_003151155.1 Acidobacteriaceae bacterium | reverse complement strand
AGAATATCAAAAGCGTGCGCGACGAGCGTTGGCTGGACCGGCACCCGATCGATTACGCATAAATTTCCTCTGTAGCCATGGGCCTGGCGCGACGGAACATTCCCCATGCTGCCTCGCGTTATGCTTTGTGCATGCAAATCACTAACGATGACGCATCCCTCTATTACGAAATACACGGCAATGGTCCGGACGTAGTTCTCCTGCACCCGTTCCCCTCGAATCATAAATTCTGGCTGCCGATTGTTGATGCGCTTGCTCCTCGCTTTCGACTTACGCTTCCTGACCTGCGCGGTCACGGGCAATCGCAGCCCGGCGACGGCGCTGCGACCATGCAAAAGCATGTCCGAGACCTGCTTCGCATCTGCGAAGAGGCGCGCATTCAGCGGGCGGTGTTTGTGGGCTGCTCGATCGGCGGGTACGTCAACTTCGAATTGTGGAGGCAGGCCCGCGAACGGGTGAAAGCGTTTGTATTTATGGATACCAAGGCACCTGCCGATTCCGGCGAGGCACGCGCAAATCGCTTGAAATCCGCTGACGATGTGTTGGCGCGCGGACCCGAGGCGTTCATTGATGGCATGCTGCCGAAGTTGCTCGGCCGCAGCACGCGCAGTAATCGTCCGGATATTGCGAGCGCAGCGCGGGCGATGATGCTGGAAACTTCAGCCGCCGGGATTGCCGCGATTCAGCGGGGAATGGCCGAACGAACGGATTCCACTCCGACTTTATCGACGATCACGGTGCCGACGCTGGTGGTTTTCGGCGAAGAAGACGATGTTCCGATTAGCGAAGGCGAGGCGATTCGCGCAGGGATCCGGAATTCTGAGATGCGCGTGATCGAAAAAGCGGGACATTATGCAGTTTTCGAAAAACCGGAGGAATCCGGACGAATCCTCCGGGAATGGCTGGAAAAACTGCCACGAAGCTAGGGAATTCATTTGACGCGCACGACAATCCAGCGACTCCGCCGGTGAAGCGTGACATAAATTTGACAACTTAGGTGCAGAGTTTCCGCAGTATTCCGTGGTAGCTGGGATAGAATGCGTGTCACGCGGAACATCGCGGGGAGTGTGAATGATGTCGCAGCGTCGGTTTGGTTTCCTGGTGGTAATGATGGCAATCGCCTGCAGTCTGTTGATCGCTCTGCCGGCCGTGGCGGAATCTAACGTTCGCATCGTGCATTTGAGCTATATCGACGGGGATGCCCAGGTCAACCAGGGCAACCAGGACCAGGACTTCACCCACGCGGTGCTCAACATGCCTGTCACGGCAGGGATGTGGTTGTATACGCCAAATGGCGGCCGCGCGGAAGTGCAATTCGAAAATGGCAGCACCGTGCGCATGGCGAATGACGCGGAATTGCAGTTCGAGCGTCTCGCGCTCGCGGACTCCGGTGGCAAGATCAATACGATTCGTGTCGATCACGGCATCGTCTACTTAAATTTCGATAAGGTCAGCAACGATGATCGGATCACGGTCAACGTTGGCGGCAAGAGCTTCCGTATCACGAAGTCCGCTCGTCTGCGAGTGAATGCCGACGAAAAGACGGCGACCGTTGCGATGTTCCATGGCGATGCGATGTTCGATGGAGAGCAACCGCTCGAACTAAAGGGTAATCAGACGGTTTCTCTGGATGCTTCGGCAACTGGTTCGTTGAAGGTGGTAAAAGGCGCGGAGAAAGTCGGTTCGGATTCGTGGAATAAGGATCGCGACAACGATTTGTCTCTGCTCGCTAGCCGCAGTTCCCAGAATCCCGCTTTCAACGGGTATAACGCTCAATTCAGCTCTCTGGGCGCGTACGGCAACTTCTATAACGTTTCGGGCTACGGAAACGTTTGGCAGCCCTTCGGCATGATGCCGGGATGGGATCCGTTCTCGAATGGCGTGTGGGGATTGTATCCAGGCATGGGCTATGCTTTCATCTCGCCTTATCCGTGGGGATGGGCGCCCTATCGTTACGGACAATGGAACTACCAGCCTGCCAACGGGTGGTTTTGGGCACCAGGTTCGAACTTTAATACGTTCAACGTCGGACCAAGCGTGGGCGCAGTGCCTGCAGGATGGCGCGCTCCGATGCAACCCACCGCGAGTGGTGGAACGAAACCAGCTCGCTTGCTGGTGGTGGGAAATCCGCCAAACGTTCACCCAGCGATTCTTACCGGTCATGCTGTCGTGGGCGCACGTCCTGATACGCACCCGGTGGCCGCAGGCATGCACATTCAGGGTTCCGTAATGCCCGCGGGCACGCATCCTCAACCTGGCACGATGCCGAGACGTTCGGTCGATACCGCTCAGGCTCCGGCAACCCACTCGCCGGCGACGATGCGGAGCGGATCGCCATCCATGTCTTCGTCACCGTCGATGCATTCCTCGTCCGGAGCAACCGTCGGGACGGGGCATCCCAAAAACTAGGCTTGTTTCTTGAATAAGAGTGCCCGGTAAACCCGGGCATTTTTTGTTGGGCGCTAAAGCACCGCGACGCCCGCGTAACCGACGACCATGTCGCGGTCGCCCGAGATATCGCCAGAGGTTGCGTACTTGATCAGCTCCGCGCCGGAAGCGCCGAGCCGGCGTGCGGCGATCAACATGGCTACGGCGGGCCCATAGCCGCACATACTGATGTCGCGCTGGTGCACCACTTCATAAAGACCGAGGGGATCAAGCGCCAACAGGCGATTGATCGCCAGGCGATCTTTGACCCGGGTGTTGGCGTCGTTTTCGTAATGATTCATGTCGCTCGACGCGATTACCATAACCCTGTCCCCGAGATCTTCAATTGCTTTCGCGATACTCTCCCCAAGTGCCGTTAAGACATCCAGCCGGGCGGTACCAATGACAATGGGAACAAATTGGAAATCGCTGTCGAGCACTTGCAGGAAAGGAAGTTGGACCTCCAGCGCATGCTCCGCGCGATGCGCGTACGAATCCACATTCAGAAGCGGAAAGGCCGCGAGCAGTAGGTCCGCGAGCTTTCGATCGATAGGCGCATCGCCGAGAGGAGTGCGCCACGCGCCATCCTTCATCAATGCCAGCGGATGTCCGGCACCTGTATGGTTTGGGCAGAGGATTATGTACCGCTGAGGGAGTTCGAGGCGCTCGTAGACGGCGCCGGCCACATGTCCGGAATACATATATCCCGCGTGTGGAACGACGCAGCCGATGGCGTGGAGCTTGGGCTCGCCGGTGGACGCAGTGTAGGAGAGAATGTCGGCTCGCAGCTGCCCGGGGTCACCTGGATAGAAGCGTCCGGCAACTGCAGGTTCACGAATCTCGACAGGCATGGCGCGCACCTACTCGACAAATCATACGCCCTGAGCGCAGGCGGCTTTTCAAGAATTGGATGAAGCCGCACCGGATCAGGAAACCTATTGCTTCTGCAGTTGGAGCACCCGCCGATAGTAATGAAGGCCTACGCTGGAATGGGCACTCCGCGTTAGCCCTTGGCGTTCAAGGCCGCCAGCAGTGCTTTTTCGAGCTTCTGCTTCTGGCTTGTATCGAGCTTCGCACCTGACGCAGTCAGGTAAAACACGTCGATCGCGGTACGACCTTCCGTATCGATCAGCGCTGCTTCGATGTTGCAGGGAAGTTTGGTGAACTGCAGGCTCATTTCATACAACAAGCCGGGGCGATCCGGAGTAATGACTTCGAGGAGGGTGCTTCGACTGGACGATTTGTCGTCGAACAGCAACTTCGTTTCGATCGTAGCCTTCGGACCCTTCGATTCCGAACGGCGCCGCTTCATCAGGGTCTCTAGTGAGGTTTTGCCGGTCAGTACGTCGCTGATGCTGTCCTGGAAGCGCGTCCACTCTTCCATGTTGAGTTCGAGGGTACGGAACTGATCGGCGAAGTAGAAGGTGTCGAGTACCATCCCTGCGCCATTCGCAAAGGCATCGGCTTTCACGATGTTCATGCCCCAGGCTGCGAGCGCGCCCGCGATGTTACAAAAGATCATCGGGCGGTCCTGCATCGCCACGGTGAGCAGGAACAGCTGGCCTTGACGATTGAGCTTAAGTTGCACGCCGTTCCCCGACACGCGCGAGGCCATGTCAATATGGGCAGCGATTTCTTCGGCGGAGTGGATGCTCAGGTACCGTTGCGGAATGCCGTCCAGGAAACGCTTCAGCTTCTTACCCAGTTGCGGCGCGAGCAGGCGTATACGCGCCAGTTGTTCGTTCTCGGCATTCGCGTGAAAGCGCTCTTCATCGACGGAGTGGCTGAGGAAATTCGCGGTGGCAATGTAAAGCTGCCACAAATTGTCCGCCTTCCATGGAGTCAGCGCATGGCGATTTACGGCTTTAATATCCGCGTAAGTGAGTAGCACGAGCATCTTCAGGCGGTCTTGCGTACCGGCGCGAACCGCGAGGTCGCGAATGTTTGTCAGGTCGAAGATGTCACGCCGCATCGCCAGCGAAGCTTCGAGATGATTCGCGATCAGGAAGCACACGGTCTCTGTACCACGCTTGTCGATGCCAATCGTCTCGAGGCGCTTGCGTGCCAATTCCACGCCAGTCTTAACGTGATCGTCACTCTCGATTCCTTTGCCGACGTCATGCAGGAGCAGCGCGAGCACCAGCAGTTCGGGCTGCTCAATCTCGTCGAGCAACTGCAGGAAGCGGCTCTCCCAGTCTGATTGGGAATCGGAGAGTTGATGCAGCGCATCGATGGCGATGAATGTATGTTCGTCCACCGTGTATTGGTGATAGAGGTCGCGCAGCACCAGGGCATCGATGTAAGCGAAGTCAGGGAAGATGAGTGTAAGCAGTCCAACCCTCTGCATGGCGCGCAGTGCGTCGCCGGCAAAGGGGCGAATGAGAATCGATCCCAGGTGCCTCCACCAATCGATCATCGGGCCGGACGAGTCCGCAAGCTGCGGAATATTCTCTTCGATCCTTTGCTCGACTGCCGCCGAGAGCGGTATGCCATGTTCGGCGACAAACTCGAAGCTGCGCATCATCATGTCCGGATCGTTGATCGCTGCCGGTTGCTGTAAGCGGACGCGTCCGCTCACTACGGTGAAGTCTGCATTGGAGGCGCGCGAGCGCCAGTTAGCGATCTGCTTGAAGAGGGAAGGCTTCTGCGACGCCGCGCACTCCATCATGTGGTTGGCAAAACGGTCGAGCGCCCGCGCATTGCGGAAATACGCGCGCATCCAGTCAGCCGGAGTAAGCGTCTTACTAGCTTCGGCGCCAATGCCTAGTTTCGCGGCTTCTTCCTGGGCGTCCCATGAGAGTTTGTTGTCATCACGTCCCGACCGGTAGTGCAGGAAGCAACGCACAGAAGACAGAAAATCCACCGCGTGCTCCGTCTGCCCGCGCAATGTCGTCGGAAGATATTGCTTCGGATCGACCCAGGCATTGTCTTTCATAAAGCCGTGGATCACACCCGCCCAGCAACCCAGGTGATGTTCGCGAAGACCGCCGACGCAATCTTTCACATCGGGTTCGAGATGGAAGATAGTGTTCGAGTACTTCCCCTTGCGGTCCGCATTGATCTCGATCAGCCGTTCGAGAATCGCCTGCGATTCGCGAACGATCACGCTCGGCACGATCTTGTTTCGCAAGTAGTCGGCGAGTTGCTGTTCGCCGGCTACATAGCGGCAGTCCAGCAAGGCGATCGTCGATTCCGCATTGTTGGGATCGAAGTGGCTGCAGTCGTCGACCGTTTTCGTCGTCGGGCTGAGTCGCATGCGCATGTCCCAGAGTTCCTGGCAGAGCGCACGGATCTTCGCCTTGAGATCGGGCGTCTCTGCCTTCTCGCAAAGGAACAGCAGGTCGATGTCGGAGTGGGGATAAAGTGCACTGCGTCCATAGCCCCCAATCGCGACGATGGCGACACCCGTAGGATAGGTTGCAGCGAGGTGGGTGTTCCACAAGCGCTGCACGATGTCGTCAACCAGCGCGGTGCGGGCTTCAATGGTCGCGCGGCCATTGCGCGACTCCGTGAATTGCTGCTGGATCGAGGCCGAACCGCGGCGATACAGCTCCTTCACAGGCACATCTTCATAGGAGCCGTCCGCCAGGGGCCGGTCGGGATTTTCGCTAGAGGGCACCGGGACCACGTTCGTCATTTCGGATCCTTATCGCGTCATCGATACGTGAAAGGAAAATTTTGCCATCGCCGATTTTGCCAGTACGTGCGGCGTCGGCTATGGCCTTGACGACTTCTTCGGTTCGCTCATCGGGAACAACCAGTTCAATTTTTACCTTCGGCAGAAGGTCCACGGTGTACTCGCGGCCTCGATAAAACTCTGTGTGTCCCTTCTGTCTTCCATGGCCGCGGGCTTCCAGCACCGTCATTCCATCAATACCGATTGCAAGCAGGGCGTCCTTTACGGCATCCAGTTTCGAGGGTTGCAGTACAGCTTCAACTTTCGTCATCATCGTTGTCGGTCTCTTTTCAGTTGGAACAACCCTACGAATTCTGACTCATAGAAGCTTCCCAGTAATAGCCTTCTTCCCCGTGCAGCGAAATATCCAGCCCCGCGATTTCGTGTTCCTCGCTCACCCGCAGGCCGAGCACCTTATCGACCACGAACAGAATCACCAGCGTTCCGACAATGGCAATGGCCCACGCAATCAATACGCCGATGCCCTGGTTGAGAAGTTGACGATGATTGCCTTCGAGAAATCCGGAGGGCAGGGGATTGCCGTTAGCATCCTTGAACATGGGATTGATCACGCTCGAAGCGAAGACGCCCGTCAGGATTGCGCCCAGCGTTCCGCCAGCGCCGTGCACGCCGAAGGCGTCCAGCGAATCGTCATAGCCGAACTTGGCCTTCACGAAAGCGACCATCATGAAGCAGAATCCGCCGGCGAGCAGTCCGATCAGCAAGGCCGCCATAGGCGAGACGAATCCCGCTGCAGGAGTAATGGCTACCAGTCCAGCAACCGCGCCGGAGATCGCGCCCAGGGTGCTGGGCTTGCCATTGTGGATCCACTCTGCCGAAGACCATCCGATCACGGCAGCAGCTGCACCGAAGTGCGTGGCGACGAAGGCGCTCGTTGCGAGCGTCCCCGCAGACAATGCGCTGCCGGCATTAAATCCGAACCATCCGACCCAGAGCATGCCGGCGCCGATGAAGCTCAGAACCACGCTGTGCGGCGGCATCGGTTCTTTCGGGTAGCCGAGACGCTTTCCAAGGTAAAGAGCGCAGACGAGCGCCGAAACCCCTGAAACGATGTGAACGACGGTGCCCCCGGCGAAATCGAGGCAGGGAAACTTCCCGCCCAGCGAAGCGTTGAGGAATCCACCCTTCCCCCACACCATGTGCGCCATTGGCGCGTACACGATCAGCGACCAGAGCACCATGAAGACCGCCATGGCGCTGAACTTCATGCGCTCGGCGAAGGCCCCGGTAATCAAAGCCGGAGTGATGATGGCAAACATTAATTGGTAGACCATGAAAGTCTGGGCGGGGATGGTTGGCGCGTAGTCCGTATCCGGCGCCAATCCGACGCCATGCAGAAACGCGTTGTGAATGCCGCCGATGAACGGTGTCCCTGAACCGAAAGCCAGGCTGTAGAGGATCAGGGCCCACAGCACGGTAATGATGGCCATCATCGAGAAGCTTTGCAGCATGGTGGCGAGCACGTTCTTTTTGCGAACCAGGCCGCCATAGAACAGCGCCAAGCCCGGTGCCGTCATCATCAGGACGAGTGCAGCACAAACCAGCATCCAGGCATTGTCCGCAGAGCTCTTGGCGTCCGCGACTTTGGCTTCCAGTTGGGCTATACGGTCGGTAGGGGCCGGGGTTGCGGTTTGGGCGGTCACAACGGGCACCGCGACAACGAGAAGGGTCAGGCAGAGGAAGAACTTCGCGACCACTAGACGCATTGGCTAGCTACTCTCCAAGTTGAATGGATTCCTGTATTTCTTACAGCCTGCGGGGGAGAGTGGGAAATTCAAAGTCTTGATTGCCCCTATCAGGATTCGTTATGCCGTGCTATGCCTGTGTGTTTTCAGGAAGATGCCGCTCCTGCTATGCTCATGTGCTGCACTTTTGGAGGGAAAACCTTGCGCCTACCGGTGTTCTTTCTTCTCGGCTGTATCGTGGTGACTTCAGCCGTTGCACAGCAGACCCCTAAATCCAGTGAACTCGTCCTCCCCTATACCCCAAGTCTCGACACTTCTTCGATGGATAAAACCATCGATCCTTGCGGGGATTTCTACAGCTATTCTTGC
>PLWX01000164.1:0-593 GCA_003151155.1 Acidobacteriaceae bacterium | reverse complement strand
TGTATGGAAGAAGGGGAGGTCAACGCAGCGGGCGCTAAGCCAATGCAGGCCGAACTGGATTCCGTGGCTGCGCTCAAGAGCACAAAAGACATCGCAGCATTACTCGCGAAGCTGCATCTGGCGGGTGATAGCGCTCTGTTCGGCGCCGGCTCGATGCAGGATCCCGACAATTCTGAGTCGATGATTGTCGGCCTCGAACAAGGCGGACTTGGACTCCCGGATCGCGACTACTACCTGAACGACGACCAGAAATCGAAAGACGACCGTGCAAAGTACCTGGAGCATGTTCAAAAAGTATTCACACTGATCGGCGAGTCGCCAGAGATGGCGAAGCAGCATGCCGACACTGTGATGAAGATCGAAACCGAACTGGCGAAGAACTCGCTGACTCGCGTCGAGCGTCGTGATCCCTACAAAATCAAGAATCGTATGACACCGTCGGAACTGGCTGCGTTGGCGCCGAACTTCGATTGGAACGCTTACTTCGCCGCAGCTGCCGTTCCCAAGTTCGACATGCTCAATGTCAATTCGAAGGTCTTTTTTAAAGATGTGAGCGACCAGGTGGGTTCCGTGCCGTTGGCGGATTGGAAGAC
>PLWX01000204.1 GCA_003151155.1 Acidobacteriaceae bacterium | reverse complement strand
CGGACGATCGGCCGGCGCCAATCAGGAAGGGGAATCCATTCTTCACGCGAGAAGAAGAACGGACTCTGGAGCAAAATGCATCCAACAGCATAATCCTGGTTTGAACGCGGCGGTACGCGCCGGTATTTCTCGATCCGACGCCGCATCTCCACTTCATCTCGTGCGCTTCATCCACGCCGGTAGTGCGATAGATAAGCCGTTCGATCGGGCGCAGAACGGGATCCATGAATGTCTTCTCGCGATTGAACACACGCGCCATGAAGACACCCATCGGCTTGGTGACCGCGAGGATCAGCAGCAGGAAAACAGCTATTTGTAGCCAGCCATTCGCAGTCATGTCAGAATTTCTCCGGACGCAGCAGCGCGTAGATGAGGTACACGGTGAGGAGCGCGCACATTGCGAGAATCACGCCAGTTTCCAGGTTCATCATTGGCCTCTCACTTCAAGCGATCGCAGAGCTTCACGTAGGCGATCGCGACGACAAAGAATGCGACGGTTAGACCGACATAGATCAGGTCTTGCATAATTTTCCTTTCGCGGTACTACCACGAACCTTCTTTCCTGCCCCACCACCAAACCAAACCGAGGCTGGCGGTGTTTTGCTGCTTGCTGAGTTCACCCTGCACGTCCGTCAGGAACGACGGCCGATTGGAATAGTCGCGCCGCCACTCGTAACGCATCAGGAACCCATCGGAAACTTTGTAATCGAGAGTGACGGTGTTCTCCTTCAGCGCCTGCGAAATCCCGCTGAACAGCGCCCCGCGGTCCGACATATACTCCGCCCGCGTTGCCACGGCAAATTTCGGATTCAATTCGTAACGCACATACGCCGCACCGCCATCGGTATGTGCCGGCGCCGACGAATGCCCCGGAGCGGCATCACGCCACAATCTCTGGATGAAGTAATCGCCCTCCAGCGCCATCGTCAGCTTCGGCGTCGCCTGCCAGGTTACGTAGCTGTCGAAGATGTGGGTGCGGCCGTCCGGCGCGGGGCGAATCGCCACGAAGTTCAACCCCGGCTGAACGGGGACAGGATTACCGGAATCGCCCACCACTCGGTCCGGATGCTCCTGCCCGAGGTAATAATTCATCGTCCACGTGACGGTCTTCGTGGGCTTCTCGGTGAAACCAAAAAGCTCGTCCTTGAAACCATTGGTGGCCTCGACCTGGTTGGCGCCGTTCACCAGCCAGTAGTTGACGGCGAAGCTATCCGTGATGGGAACGGTGGTACGGATGCCCATGTGGTAGAAGGGCAGGAAATAGAACCAGTAGGACCGCGAGTAGTTCATCTGGTCCTTGGTGTAATTGCCTTCGATGCCCAGCGAACTGCTCCACTTCCCGAAGTCGATGGTGACGCCCTTGCCAAGCGGAGCGACGTAGGTTCCATAGGCCTGGAAGATGTTGCGGTAGATCTCGGGGCGCGGCTCGTTGGCCGGATTACCCTGCAAGGTGTCCGTCGCCTGCCCAAATTGCAAATCGACGCGGCCGCCCCACCGGCGCCCAGCGGCGGGATCGGGGGCGTGTTCCACGATAACGCTGGCCTGGCTGAGGCTGAACTCATTGCTCAGCACATCGTAGGCGCGGAGGAGATTCACCCGTCCCACCGGATGGTTGAAGTTGTAGGCATAGTAGCCATCGAGTGCAACGTTGAGAGTGGTGGCGTGCAGGTAGTCGAGTTCCTTGCGATCATCCGTTGTGAGCACCGCATCGCGCACCGGCGTTTCCGAGACTGAAAGGTCCGGGCTCGCACCGCTAACGTAGGCCGCGGCGGCCGGCGATGAGGCTTGCATCTGCCTGACCATCGACTTGAGTTCCGAAATTTCGGCTTCGAGTTTTGTGATCCGTGCCTGCATGGCCTCAGGCGTTCCGCCGCTAACCGGCGCGCCGCCCGATTGGGCGAACAGCAAGGTTGAGGCTGTACAGAACGCAGCGAGCATCGCGGTGCGCAGTGCATGCATCATGATTATTTCCTATTGGAGAACAGAGCTCGTAAAGGGTTTCTAAACGAAAAATAAGGAAATCGAAACGCCGCGAACCTGCACTGCTAACGCTTCTTCGCCCAAGTGGTGAAGATGACGTATCCGAGAAGGAGAAGGGAGAAAGCGACGGTGGTAACAGCGGCAGTGATGCTCATTGATGTTCTCCTGCGGTGAGATCGAGTTCGTACAGCACCCACGGTTCAATGTGGAGGTAATGGTCGCGCCCCGAGGCATCATCCAGTTTTTTGTTCAGCGACAAAAGGTTCTTCATAAACTCTGTGCGGCGAACGTTCAGTGCGTCGCATGCCGTGGAAAGCACCGTGTGCGGGGTTACCAACATCTTGCGGTGCGTAATCGATAGCGCAGCAAGTCGAATTCGGCAGAGGAGAGAGCGAGCTTCTTGCCATGAAGCGAAGCCGTGCGCGATGCGACGTCAAGACCGAAATCGCCAGCTGCAATCTCGGCAGAATGGTCTTCCAACTTAGAGTTGGAAATTATGTCTCTCGCAAACCAATGATTGATTACCGTCGCCACCGACATCTCACCTCTCCTTTACCGATCAGCAACCGCACTCGCGCCCTTCGGTCCCACCGCTCGGCCAATCTTTGAACAACTCGCCGTGCGATCCTTCCGTCTCGGCGCGCAGCTCAAGGAACGCCAGGCGTGCCGCCGCGCCATAGCGCTTCCGCTCGTTGGCGGCCAATTCATTCCACTCGCCGGCGCTGCCGCCGCCAAAGTCAGGGGCGAGTGCATCGTGATAGCGGTAAAAGTTCTCTGCGAAGGTCTCGACGGTCTTGTCCTGGATTGTCATTGGGTCACCCGATTTTTACTTGCGGTTGCGGTTTGCGAATTTCGTGGAACGGCACGGCGCGATACTTCTTCGTCATAGCGACGACCTTCGAACGCCTAACCAGCGGATCGATGATCTGTTCGCCCCATGAATCGGGCGCCGAAATATCTTCGGGATCCTGGCGCAGCAACATGCAAATTTTGATGTGCTG
>PLWX01000173.1 GCA_003151155.1 Acidobacteriaceae bacterium | reverse complement strand
GCAGGCCGTCGATGCCGCCGAGGTCTACGAACGCACCATAATCGGTCAGGTTCTTCACCGTGCCGGTAAGGATGGAATCCTCATCGAGGTGTTCAAGAGTCTTCGACTTCTTGTCGTTCTGCTCCTCTTCCAGGATCTGCTTGCGCGAGACCACGATGTTGCCGCGCTTCTTGTTCAGCTTGATGATGCGGACTTCGATGTCGTGGCCCTTCATCGCGTCGAGGTTTCGCACTGGGCGCAGATCGACTTGGGAGCCTGGCAGGAACGCACGTGCGCCCATGATGTCGACGGTCAGGCCGCCCTTGATGCGGTCAATCGCACGGGCCTTGATGGAAGATTTATCGTTGTACGCTTTCTCGATCTCATCCCAAGCCTTCAGGCGCTGCGCCTTCTGGTGGGAGAGGTGTACGTACCCCTCTTCGGTGTGTCCCTTTTCCTGCATCACGGCGATCTGTTCGCCCGGTTGCAGTGAGACGTTGCCTTCGTGGTCCTTCACTTCTTCGATGGGCACCACGCCCTCGGACTTGAGGCCCACGTCAACTACGACGTACTGGGGGGTTATGCTGAGCACCGTGCCAATGAGGACGCGATCCTCATTCAAGGCCTGCTCAGACTGTTCTTGTTCAAAGGATTCGAGTGCGGTTGCGAAATCTTCCGTCATGTTCTCTTCGTTTCGAGTCCGTCCCGCGATGGGTTTTTTGGGCTCGGGTGGATTGTGGGCCTGGGTGTTCGCCGGCTGCGGCGTCGCAGCACCGGTATCTTCGCTTTGTACGGTGGACGAGGTAACGTTTGGGTCTTCGAAAGGCATCGATTCAGCGTCTACTTAGGCGGCTTCAGTTGAGAGACTGAGGACGCATATCCATCGGACAGCTGGCGAGAGTCTTGATTCGAGTGCCCGTTTTAGCGGGTTGGACAATCCAGCGGCCGGATCTTCCTACGCGGGCCCCGCATCGGAAGACTCTTTGACTATAGCCCCTGCTGAAAGCAAGTGTCAAACCCGGCACCCCGTTTTTAACCAATGCTTTGCAGAAAAGAATCGGTCCCGGGAGTGGGTGTGAATCTGGTGTCAAATTCCGTTGAATTTCCTGCTCGAACGACACGCGAATCGCCGAATTCGCTGACTGTCATATGTACTTTCTAGTAGATGACCTTGCCTCGGTTCCGGATTCGAACCCAAGCTCGAATTCTACCGAGAAGTTGATCTTCATTGCTGCCGTTCTATAAGCTCGCACCATGGACTATCTCTGGACGCCGTGGCGCTATACCTACATCACCTCGGCCGATCGCGCACCCGGCTGCATTTTCTGCGACAAGATCGCGGAGAACGACGATCGCAAGAATTACATCGTTCACCGTGGCGAACATTGCTTCATCATCCTCAACGCCTATCCCTACACCAGTGGGCACGTTATGGTCGTTCCTTACGCACATCTCGACCAGTTGGTGAAACTACCCCCTGTAGCAGCCCACGAGATGATGGATCTTTCGCAACGCATGGAAGGCTTGCTCCGCGAAATCTACAACGCGGAAGGTGTGAACCTGGGCATGAACATCGGCAAATGCGCCGGAGCGGGAGTAGCCGGGCACGTCCATATGCATGTGCTCCCGCGCTGGACCGCAGACGCGAACTTCGTGAGCGTAGTGGGCGAAACGCGGGTGCTGCCGGAAGCCTTGGAAACCACGTACGAGAAAATCAGCAGGAGCTTTCGCTAGATCCGCAGCTCTGGCCAGAGCGCCACTCCAGAAAAGGAGCGCGCATCCTAACGACATACGCACACGGAAGGCGATGGCGTAGGAGGAGCACTCACTCATGGCACATTTTGGAACCCTTCGAGATTACAAGTTCGCCCAGGAAGCAGGCGACATTCGCGGCGCGGAACTGTACGGCGCCAAGGACGAAAAACTCGGCAAGATTGACGATGTGATCTTTGATCACACTAGCGGCAGCCAGCCGTCGTCGATACCGGCGGCTGGCTGCACAGCAAGAAATTCCTGGTTCCCGCGAACCAGATCTTCTCGCGACCCGATCACGACGATGACTTCGCCGTAAACCTCACAAAAGAACAGATCGAGCGTTTCCCCGCATATGACGAGAAGGCGGTCGATCGTCCAGAGGAGTTCCGCGATTACGAGAATAAGTACCGCAAGGAATACACCACCAGCGGCGTGATGCACCGCGAGGGCAGCACTCACATCCTGACGCCCGAACCGGCAGAGATGCCCGCCGGCAGCGGCAGTGGAATCGACTCCACCGGTTTAGATCTGACCCCTAATCGCATTGCCGACAAGTTCAGTGACACCGGCAACGATCCCAACAAGATGCGCATGCGTCCAGCCGGGGTTGCTGCGCGCGCGGAAGATACGGCTCGTCCGGGAGCTTCGGCGGGACTCGAGAACGTCACCGCTGAAGAGACGGGGATAGCGCGCAAGCCCGCGACAGCCGCCAGCACGAGTCGCGAGTCGATCGAGGGCCTCTACGAAAATGCTCCGCGCACCAGCCTCGACTCCAACGACGCGATGCTTGCTGAGCAGGACCGTCTGACCAATCCCGATGACATCTATACTCCAGCAGCGGAACGTCACCGCCGCATGGCTGGCTTCGAAGATCTGCTCCGCAAGAACCGCGTCGATATCGCCGCGCGTTGCGGCAGTTGCTCTGAGAAGAAGGACGAAGCCGCTTAGCGACAAGCAATAGAAATGGGGGAGCTACGGCTCCTCCGTTTTTTGTGCTCGCAAGGCACGGCTATAATGCGCATGATGCCGACGGAAGCCGAACTGCGCGCGATCCTGCGTATCGACCTCGTATATTTTGCGGTTGGCGTGCTCATCCTCACCGTCGGCGCGCTCACGCTGATCCAGTCTTTGGTCGATCGCCTCCGCCAGCACATGGTCTTCCTCTTCGGCCTTGTGGGCCTACTCTACGGTACGCGGCTCCTCTTTCAAATTCGTATCTTCCAGTTCACCGTGGGTGGTTCGCGATATGCGACGAGCCAGACCTGGGCGATCCTCAATTACCTGATCCCTATCGCCGGCATATATCTCTGGAGTTTCTTCGTCAGTCCTCGCTCGCGCCGAATTGTGTATCTAGCCGTGGCCGCCCATGCTGTCTTCGCGGCCATTGGCATTCCGCACGATCTTCTGACCCATCAACCGTGGTCCTTTCCGCGCACCAACGGCGCCCTCGTCATCGCTACGTCGCTGCTGGTCGCGATCCTGATCGTGATGGACATCCGCAGCGGTTTCATCCCGCTCGATGTGCCGATCCGCGTGGCGGGTGCGGGCTTCGTCATCTTTCAATTGGGCGTCATCTACGACAACCTGGTCTCCCTGCGGGTTGTGCCTTCGCTCTGGACGGAGCCTTTCGCCTTCACGCTCTTCCTGCTCGCCATGGGCTATGCCATCCAATACAAGATCGCCGCAGATCGTAACCGCATGGTAGCGATGCAATCGGAGATGGAACAGGCGCGACGAATTCAACTCAGCATTCTTCCCGCTGGTCCGCCAGCGAGCGCGTACTACGAAATCGCGGCAAGCTATTCGCCGATGACCAGCGTGGCCGGCGATCTCTACGATTTCCTGCCGCTCGGCGAAGATCGCCTCGGCCTCTTCATCGCGGATGTCTCCGGCCACGGCCTTCCGGCTGCCCTCGTCGCCTCGATGCTGAAGACCGCTCTCATCATTTACGGTCGCACCGCAGTTGGACCAGCCGCCTTGCTCGCCGAACTCAATCGCGCTTTCTGCGGGCAATCCCACGGGCAGTTCGTGACCGCGGCCATTGCAGTGCTCAACGGCCCTGCGCAGACGCTTACCTACTCCGCCGCCGGCCATCCGCCTCTCCTGCTCTGGGGTGCGGCTTCCGCAGACGTTCAACAACTGGAACAGAACGGCCTGCCGCTCGGAATTTTGCCGACCGCCGAGTACAGCGAGATTACTGTGCCGTTTGCCAAAGGCGATCGCCTCGCAATGTACACCGACGGCATCGTGGAATCCGAAAATGTCGGGGAAGAAGAATTCGGGAAAGACCGTTTGAGCGAATTTCTAAAATCAGCCGGTGATGATCCGAACGTGCGGCTGGAAAACGCTATGACGGCAGTGCGTCGCTGGCGTGGCGCGGAACGCGAACAATCGGACGATCTCACGTTGCTGATCGCCGAATACGTTGCTGAGAGAAGTTAAGTCTATTTTCCCAACATGCGCTTCAACCCGTTCTCATCGATTACCGCAACGCCCAGCTGTCGCGCCTTATCGAGCTTCGATCCCGCATCATCCCCGGCAACGACAAAGTTCGTCTTCTTGCTCACCGAGCCACTGACTTTCCCGCCCGCGTCTTCGATCATCTTCTTGGCATCATCGCGTGAATAGGTGGGCAGTGTTCCGGTCAGAACGAAGCTCTGACCTACCAACGCCGTGCCCCGAACCTTTTTCGTGCCCTTAAACTGCAAGCCCGCGGCTTCCAGGCGCCTTATCAGTTCGACGTTGCTCGGCTCTTTCAAGAACTCCGCAATGCTCTGAGCGATGCGCGGGCCGACCTCTTCCACTTCCAGCAATTCTTCTTCACTGGCGTCGATGAGCGCATCAAGCGATCCAAAATGCTCCGCGAGGAACTGCGCCGTGCGCTCGCCAACCATGCGGATGCCGAGCCCATAGATTACCCGCTCCAGCGGCAGCTTCTTCGAACCTTCAATTTCCTTCAGGACGTTGTCGGCGGATTTTTTGCCCATTCGTTCGAGCGACAGCAGCTTCTCTTCGTTGAGTTCGTAGATATCGGCAACGTTACGCACCAGTCCGCGCTCAAGCAATTGCGTGACCAGCGAATCGCCCATGCCGTCGATGTTCATCACCCCGCGCGAAGCAAAATGCAAAATGCTCTCGCGCAACTTCGCCGGGCAGTTCGCGTTTACACAGCGATGGTCCGCCTCGCCTTCGGTGCGCACGATGTGCCCACCGCAGACCGGGCAGTGCTCGGGCATATGAAAGTGTCTGCGTCCCCGCGGATGCTCCTTGTCGTCGAGCACCTTCACGACTTTCGGGATGACGTCGCCACCACGTTCCACCTGCACCCAATCGCCGATCCGCACTCCGAGCCGCTCGATCTCATCCATGTTGTGCAGGGTGGCGCGGCTCACCGTCGTGCCCCCAATCGGCACCGGCTTCAACGCCGCCACCGGAGTGAGTTTCCCGGTGCGTCCAACCTGTACAAGAATGTCTTCCACCTGGGTTACACCGGCGCGCGCCGCATACTTGTAAGCAATCGCCCAGCGCGGCGCTTTGCCGGTAAAGCCCAGCCGCTGCCAGAGCGCGGTGCTGTTCACTTTGATCACGACGCCGTCAATCTCGTAAGGAAGCGAATCGCGCTCGGCTTCTTTCTTATTGATAAACGTCAACACGTCATCGATCTTCTTAAAAACTTTGCGGTTCGGATTGACCTTGAAGCCCAGCGTCTCCAGCGTGTCGAGCGCGTCGGATTGCTTCTCGATATGCACGCGTCCATCGACCAGCAAAAAGTATGCGTAGAAATCGAGCCGCCGTTGGGCCGTGATGTTTGGCTCCAGCACGCGTACCGCGCCCGCTGCGGCGTTACGCGGATTGGCGAACTTCGCCAGACCCTGTTTCTCGCGGTCCTCGTTCATCCGCTCAAACGATTTCGTAGGGAAGATGACTTCGCCGCGCACTTCGAAGTCGGCCGCCATGTGCGTCTTCTTCAATGCCGCTCCCGCGATCGACAGTGGCACCGAGCGCACCGTGCGCAAGTTCAGCGTAACGTCCTCGCCGATCGTGCCATCGCCGCGCGTGACTGCTAGGGTAAAGCGCGCGTCGGTGTACCGCAGCGCCATCGAGAGGCCGTCAAGCTTCAACTCGCACTCGTACTCAACCTCCGCCCGACCGCTCAATTCCTCCACTCGCCGCGCCCAGTCCCGCAATTCCTCTTCGTTGTACGCATTGTCGAGCGAGAGCATCGGAGCGGAATGCGCTACCTTCACGAACCCTTCGCGCGGCTTGCCTCCTACGCGCTGCGTCGGCGAATCGGGCGTGAGCAACTCGGGATGCGCGAGTTCCAACGCCTTCAGTTCGTTCATCAGCACGTCGTACTCGGCGTCGCTGATTTCAGGATCGTCGAGCACGTAGTAACGATGCTCGTGATAACGCAACTTCTCGCGAAGTGCTTCGGCTTGGTGTGCGGAATCTTTGGCGCGGGCCATGCAGAAGGAATTATACGGAGGAGTGGGGCGCGCTACAGCTCTGGACCAGCGAACAGCAGGTCCCCACGTCGCTACGCTNNAGCCCGACGTGGCAATCTGCTGTTTGCCCGAGGCACCGACGACGTCAGAGTGAGAGTGTCGGCTGCCTGCGCCACCTCTCTCCCTTACAATAGAAGTTTCGCCCGTGAAGCCGATCAAAGCCATATTCGCGAAGTACAAACTCTTATTGGGAATCCTTCTACCGTGGGGTCCGTGGGGCGTGCTGGCCATCGCCGCGCTCGATTCTGCCGCCCTCGGCATGCCGCTCGATCTCGTGGTCGCGCAGTTCGTCTGGGCCGACAAGTCCCGCTTCCTGCTCTACTGCTTCATGGGCGCCATCGGATCGGCCCTCGGCAGCCTGGTGGTCTATGGCATCGGCTATAAGGGCGGGGAGGAGTTGCTGGTCAAGCGTATCGGGCAGGCGCGCTTCGACAAAATTCACGCCCGCTTCGAGAAGAGCGAGTTCCTCACCTTGGCTCTTCCCGCCATGTTGCCGCCACCGACCCCTTTCAAGCTCTTCGTGCTGGCGGCGGGCGTCGCCGAGATGAGCGTCTGGCGCTTCTTGCTGGGCGTCTTCACTGGACGCATGGTGCGCTTCCTGATCCTCTCCTTCCTCACCTTGAAGTTCGGCCCCGGCGTTGTCGGGTTTCTTCTCCACGGTCACACCAAAGAGAAGCTGCTGGTGCTCGGCGTAGTGGTCATCGCCCTGCTGATCTGGTGGCTGGTGCGGCGAGGAAAATCTGTCGAGACCGTCGAAGAGCGGATTGCCCTGGCAGAAAAGAAGTAGCGGAGCCTTACGAAATCTTCTTTGAAAGGGCGGGGATCAGCGACGCCAACCTGTCAGCTAACTATGCGGCTTCAGCCGCTAAGGGAAATCGATGTCCCTCCGGGACTAAAGCCCGTTTGATCGGATTTGGCTTCAGCACGGCTAAAGCCGCGCCCTTTCAAGGCCCCTCCATCCCAAGGCAAAAGGCCGGACGCGTGTCCCGGCCTCTGCAATAAATGAGAAATCTCTACGCCGCCAGCTTCTTCTCTGTCGGATGCACCGCTGCCAGCAGCATTGGCACGCTGAAGAATACCGCCGTGAACAGCAGGTCTGCGACCGGCTGATTGCGATAGAACGGAATCGCCGCTACGAAACAAGCCGAGAGTCCGTTGAAGGTATGCGGATACGTCGGCCAGAAAGCCCAGACCGCCAAGTTGCTGAGCACGAAGAACGACACCGAAGAGGTCAAACTCGCCACAACCAGCTTTGCGGGCTTTGCATTTTCGCTCAACATTGCGCTGCCCAGCCACGCCACGCCGGCATAGAACGCCCAGCTCACCAGCAGGTCGGGCGTAACCGCATAACCGTACATGCGCGAGAGCAGCACGTCGGCCGCCGCCAGCAGCACCACCGGAGCCCAGATGTACTTGCGCGGCATCTTGGCGCCGAAGAAGAGTAGGGATGCCACCACCGGGGTGAACGCCCACCAGTGCGCGCCCGGGCTCATGGCGATTGCGAAACGTGAGCCAACTGCGAGTAGAAGGAACAGTATTGCCAACATGGTCACCTCAATATGCCTGTCTTGCATTGTTTCCTGCGAATGATTTCGCGTCAAGTAAACCAGTAAAAATGATTTTCCCGGTGGGAACAGCGAACCGGATCAGTCTCCACACTGGTCGTTGCTGATGCGGAATCCGCCCGAGAGTTCGTGCAGTTGCGAATCGAGAATCACGCACGCTCCGAGTGGACTCTTGCTGTTCCGCTCTACGTACGCAAAACGTAAATCAGAAAACCGTACTACCGTGCCTTGTTCGGGTGGTTGCAACTTCTCAGTCTCAACGTAGGGGTACATCGCCCAATCGAGGTACACGCGCCCAAGCAATGTCTTCTTTGCCGCCAGTGTCACCTCGCTCTCCGGAGGTTTGTAGTACAGCACCGACTTGTTCTGAGGATCCACCTCGGGCGTCAGCGAATCTACCGGCACAGTCTCGAGATAGTCGCGCGTCTCCACTACACCGCTCCAACGGAAGAGCGTGATCATGTACGGACTCGCCATCTTGCGGATCGCCTGTTCCCCGTGATAATCGACCGCATCCATAGCTGCCAGTGCGCGCCGATGCTCGTAATCTCGCACCCCCCAAGTCGCCACCATCATCAGCAAAGCAAAAATCGCCCAGCCACGTCCGCGCGGTGCTTTCTGTCGCGCCCCTACTTCCGAGGAGATCAATCCAAACAGCGGCGGCATGATCAGCCCGATGGTCAGCGCCGCGAGCAGCACTGGTTCCACGATGAAGACGATGCTCCAGGCGTACCACGTGGGATTGAAGGGTGCGAACGGCCGCAACCCGTAGTTGTTGGTGAAGTCGAGCAGCAGGTGACTGAGCAGCGCAATGCACGCGTACACGTACAACAGCCACCATCGGATTGGCGGACGCGGGAAGCGCGATTGCAGTCCGCGTCCTTTTCGGATCTTCAAAAACAGCCAGCGCACCAGCCACACCACGCCGATCGTGAAAGCCGCCATCACCGGAATGCCCAAAAATGTGTGGGTGAATCCGCGATGGTGCGCGAAGCCCACCGTCGATCCCTTGAAGTACCAGAGAATGTCGATGTCCGGCGACTCCGCAGCCAGGGTGAGCGTGATGGTCGCCAGCGCGGTCTTACGATTGAGGCCGGCACGCCCCAGGCAAGCGCCGGTCAGGAAGTGTGTGACAGGTTCCAACCGCTCTCCTTCAAACCTTGGCGCTCATCAGCAAGTTCAACATGTTCGGCACGATCCCAATCTTTACCGGCGGCCCCCCGATATATTCGCCATCGGCTTCCGCATAGATTCGCTGCCCCGGCGTCTGCGCGGTGCAAACGATTTCCTTCGTGAATATCATCTCGACGCCCGGAGTTCTTCGCTTTGATCCCAGGATTCGTTCGAGCGTGTAATGCAAAAACCGCGCCCGGCTGCTGGTGGAAAACAATATCAGTTGTGCATCGTTGCGCTGCAACTCCGCTCCCCATGCCCAACGCCGCATGAGACCACCAAAATTTGTGATGCGCACAGCATCGGCTTCCGCCGCCACACACCTCTGCATCGTGCCGGCTTCATTGCGATACTCGACATCGAAACTCTCAAAGCGATGCAGAAACGCGAGACGCGCCATCTGGAAATAATACGCGGCCATCCCGTGGCGCCCCTTCAATCCCGCGTGCACGTCATACATCAACCGCGCCGATCCACCCACCCCAGCGACCGCAATAAACCACCGAGAAGCGCGGCTTCCGCTATCGCTGAATTCCACTCTACCCAGCGCAATGCGTCGTGACTGAAACTCCAGCAACTGCTTCGCGGCTTCGCTGGCACGACTTGCGAGCCCGAGATCGTGCGCCAGCACATTTCCGGTTCCCATCGGAATCACGCCGAGCGCGGCATCGCTTCCTGCCAAACCTTGCAGCGCGTCGTTGATCGTGCCATCTCCACCGGCGATCACCACCGTGTCGCAGCCTTTCGCCAGCGCATCGCGAACCTGCGCCGCCGCGGTTCCTGGACCGTGCGTGACCTCCACCAGCACTTCTTTTCCCGACGCCCGGAAAACCGACGCAGCGCCTTCCACGACGTGAACCCGCCGCTCACTGCGGCGCCCCGAAGCGGGGTTATAGAAGAGCGCAACCTTCTGCATCGTCTTTCACGATAAACCAGGGATACGAAACAAGTAGGATGTCGCGGTTGAAGAACTTGGTACGCAGAAATCGAGAAGGGAAGAAAAGAATGACGAATTAAGAATGTTCCGTGTGGCCCGCCAGCAATTCCATCGCGTGCAGCAGAAGCGGCAGCACGGTCTGCAGCGAATCCACTGCTCCGTTCGGATTCCCCGGAAGATTCAGCAGCAACGTCGATCCCCGTACCCCGCAAACCGCACGGCTCAGCGGAGACATAGCCGTCTTCTTCAAACCTTCGCTGCGCATAAATTCCGGGATGCCGGGAATCATCCGGTCACACACCTGTTCGGTGGCTTCCGGCGTAACATCTCGCTTCGCTACCCCCGTACCGCCCGTGGTCACAACCAGCGCAGCGCGCTCGACATAGCGTTCCAGCATCACCCGGATTTTCTCTTTTTCGTCAGGAACGATTTCGCTCCCGGTGATCTCGAAACCCGCTTCCCGTAAGGCCTTCGCCACCGCTGGACCCGAGACATCTTCGCGCTCGCCACGATGCGAACGGTCGCTGACGGTGATCACCGCTGCTGTTTTCTTCATCTGCGAAAGCTTACCTGAAAGTTGTGCGGGTCAGCGCGTGGCGAACGGATCAACCTCGGTCTCGTTATCCCGATTGGCTTCATCGAGCAGCCGCAGGCCTTCCATCAGCAATCCCTGGGTCGAGAGCGTAGTTGTCTGCTCCTTACTTCGCCCATTGAAATCGATCTTGAAACTGCCCGAGGTCCACAACAGCACCTTGAAAACGGCTTCATTCCCGACGAGCGTGTCATACACCGCGTGGTGGATCTGGCCTTCCGTGAAGTATACGTCGCAGCGATCCCCCTCGTTGCTCAGTGCAAGCGCGCAATTTTTTCGCCCCAACTCCAGAGATTGCAGTAGGTCGATCACGTTCATCTGGGCGAGGCTTCCATTGACAGTCGAATTATCCGCACCCGCGTCGCGTGCCATCTTCTCCAGCGCTACCTTATCGACCACGTGTTTCAAGTGGCTGCCGGCCTCTTTGATGTAGAACGGTTTCTCCAGGAAATCCTCAACCGAATCCCGGAACCCCTTGAGCTTTTCGTTCAGGTCGGTGCGGCTGGCCATCAGGATGATCGGAATGCGCGCGGTATTGGAACGGCTCTTGAGCTTTTCCACCAACTGCCGCCCGTCCAGCCCAGGCATCTGGTAATCGCTGATGATGAGGTCCGGCGGGTCGTCGATGGAGCGCAATAGGGCGTCGGTGCTGTCGGTCGCGACTTTCACCACGCAGTGCGGGTCGAGCGCCTGCTTCAGCATGGCGATGATCATCGGATTGTCGTCCACCAGCAGAACGCGAACACCAGAAGCCATGTGAGCAACTCGGGACAGTGACGCTTACTGCTCTCCGGGCAGACGCTTGCGCAGGTACGATCCGCTCTTGCCGCCCGTCTTCGAATCCAGCACGATGTGCCGGATCTCGATGCCCTTATCGAGAGCCTTACACATATCGTAAACCGTTAGGGCAGCGACGGATACGGCGACGAGAGCTTCCATCTCCACGCCCGTAACCGATTCCGTGGTTACTTTTGAGCCAACAGCAACGCCATTCTCGCATAGCTCCACCGTCACAGCAATGTGCCAGATGGGCAGCGGATGACACAGCGGTATCAGCTCCGACGTATGCTTGGCAGCCATAATCCCCGCCAATCGCGCGGTCTCGAAGACATCGCCCTTGGGGTTGTTCGGCAGGGCGCGCAGCACCTCGGGCGACAGCATCACTTTGGCGCTGGCCTCGGCGGTGCGTACCGTCGCGCGCTTGGCCGACACGTCGACCATCGCCGCCCGACCCTTCTTGTCGTAATGCGAGAGCTTTTTCTTGGGCAAGATTTAATCCTTCAACAACACAGTGACGTAAGCACCGCGCGCCAGTCCCGTCACCTCTGGCGTCACCACGAGATAACAATTCGCTCGCACGATGGCGGCGAGGTCTCCAGAGCCATGCCACGGAATCACCGTCAACCGGCTTTCCGATGTCGTGCCCGTCAGGATCGCCGGCAGGAACCGAGTAAGTCCCGGAGCAACTTTGAACTCATCCTCTAGCTTGGCATGAGCGAAGCGCAGCGCCTGCGGCATTCCGCCTCCGAGAACGCTCAGCACGGGAGCCACGAACAGATCGCACGTCACCATCGTCGAGATCGGATTCCCCGGCAAGCCGAAAAATGGCAGCGCATGTCCTTCTCCCGGAAGCGTCCCGAACACCACTGGTTTGCCCGGCTGAATGCGTGCCCCCGTCATATGAAACTCAGCGCCTTCCGACGCAAGCACCTGCTCCACGAGATCATATTTCCCCATCGACACGCCGCCCGAGAAGAGCAGCAACTCCGCCGACTTCGCTTCGTGTATTGCGTCGCGGATCGAATCTTCGCGATCGCGAGCAATCGGCAACACCAGCGCCTCACCACCCGCCCGCACCACCTGTGCTGCCAGGGAATAGCTGTTGGAGTTGCGGATCTGCGCCGCGCCCGGCCGCTCGCTCACCTCCACTAACTCATCGCCGGTGGCCACGATGGCGACCACTGGCTTGTGAAAGACCTTAAGCGCATCCTTGCCCACCGAAGCCGCAATTGCAATTGCTGCCGGATTCAAGCGGCTCCGCGACACCAGTAGTAAATCCCCCGCGTGTGCCTCAACTCCGCGCGGCACGAAATTCTCACCACTCTTTACCGCACGCTCGACGACAACCGATGCGCCATCCCGCCGCGTATATTCCACCATCACGATCGCATCCGCGCCCCCAGGCAACGGTGCGCCGGTCATGATCTCCACCGCTTCTCCCGATTGCACATGAGAAGCGCTCGCCGCTCCCGCCGCGATTTCCCCAATCACCTTCAGCTTTCGCGGAACGACGGCGACATCGGAAGCGCGCACCGCAAAGCCGTCGCGAGTCGCTCGCGCAAACGGTGGAAAGTCTCGATCTGCGTGGATCTCTTCCGCGAGCACGCACCCATCACAATCCAGCAGCGTCATCTCTTCGATATCGGGTAACGTCAGCTGGGATGCGTATCTCTCGACGAGCGTGCAAGCCTCCTCGAATGAGAGAACTTTGGAGTTCGGTTCCATGCAGAATTCGATTCTAGACCTTCTCTACAACTTCGCTCACAGCTCCGCATTGCAAAAAGAAAAGAGCGGCCGCGGCCGCCCTTTTCTAGCCCAACCAAATTTACTTCTTAACCGGCTTGCCCGACTTCTTCTGCGAGCCGTAGCTCGTCGTCACCGGCGCGCCAATCGTCTGCAACATCTGCTTCGCCGGATCGGCATACTTCCCATCCGGAGCCAGTTCCAGGTACTTATTAAAGGCCTCCGCGGTTCCGGCTGGCGCTTCGAACTTGCCATCTGCACCGGTCTTCGCCTTGCCCACCATGTTCACGCCCTTCCAGTAATAGGCATCGGCTTTCGTCGGGTCCGCGGCAATTACTTTGTCAAACGCCACAATCGCATCATCCACCTTGCCCGTATTCGTCAGCACCGCGCCTTCATTGAAGAAGTACGTCGACGCGCTGGCCGGCTCCAACTTGGCTGCCGTATCGTATTCGGCGATGGCCTTGTCCGTCTGGTTCGATTTCGCCAAAGCTTGCGCCATGTTGTTGTGGTAAGCCGCCTTGTTCGCATCCAGGGCAATAGCCTTGTTGTAGGCATCGATTGACTCAGGGTACTTTTTGGCTCCGAGATAGGCATCTCCCAATCGGCCGAACAGCAGATCGTGCGTTTGGTCCTGCTGCGTCGCCTGCGTCAAAACCTGGATCGCCTGGTCCCAGTTCGGCGGATTCGCCGTCATTGCATCATTCGCCTGTTTCAACATCCCGTTGAGGTTGCCGATCTTCGCGTTCTCCGCCTTTGCGGCCTCAACCTTCTTTACCTGCTCCGCATTCTGAGGATTAGCCGCCCGTTCTTTCGCCAGGTCAACGTTCAGGTCAGGATTGTCTCCGCCCGCCACCGGATACTTCGGGATCGCATAAAGCGGCTTCCCATCTTGCGTGATGGCGACCTTGTATGTCCCGATCGGTACGCCGATGCTGAAGAAGTTCCCGCTTTTGTCGGTCTTTAACGTGACTTTGCGGCCGTTGTCGAGATTCTGCATGTCTACGACCGCGCCGACCACCGGCTTTCCAGCATCGTCCTTCACATATCCCTTGACGGTACCGGTTTGCGCCAGCGCGGGCAGCGTGAACCCGAGTACCAGCGTGAAGAAAAATAGGATTAGAGCTTGCTTTCTCATGTCCGCCTCCCAGCGAGACTCTTTCTCTGATTCTGAAACCTGCTACTTGTTTCCGGCCACACGAGGTGCGTACGGCACCGGATCTACCGAGCCCGCGCCTTCAAAAGCCCGGAGCCGCAGCACACAGCTGTCACAAACCCCGCATGCGCAGTCCTCGCGGCTATAGCATGACCACGTTAAATCGAAGGGTGCGCCTAGTTCAAGGCCAAGGCTCACAATCTCGTGCTTCCGCAGCGCGATCAGTGGCGTCACGATCTCGATGTCTCCAGCTTTGGTGCCGCGTCGCACTGCCAAGTTGTAAGCCTCGTAAAACTCCGGACGGCAATCCGGATACCCGCTGCTATCCTGCGCTACCGCCCCTATGTAGATCTTGGATGCACCCAGCACCTCGGCCCAACTCACCGCCATCGCCAAAAGATGCGCGTTCCGGAATGGAACGTAAGTCACAGGAATTTCGTGGCCGATCAGCTCTCCTGCATCTGGCACCGCGATTTTTGCGTCCGTCAGCGCCGATCCGCCAATTGCCTTGAAGAACGGCGTCTCCACCGCCAGCCGCGTCGTGATCCCGAGTCTCTCCGCCACCGCCGTGAACGCCCGCTTCTCCCGCGCAGCCGTGCGCTGCCCATAACTCACATGCAGCGCCCCGACATTCTCCGCCCCGTACTCGCGGACTGCCAGCGTTGCGCAGACTGCCGAATCCATCCCGCCGCTCAACACCACCACGGCGCGATTCGAATCTCCAATCTGTACTTTCACCGGCTGTGCCGCCGGTTCCACCGTCGTGCTCTCGTCCGTCCTCGGCTTTACATCCACGGAAGGTGTTAACACCAGCTAGCCCTCAAGGTTCTTCGTGCGTCTTACCACAATGTGGGTGCCACGATAAGGGTGAGAAGNNAGACTAAACCCCTTTCGTCTCCGGTGCCCACACATACTTGTGCGTCTGCAATCCCAACCGCACGTCCAGCTTGTCTTCCAAAATCCAATTCGCCAAATCCTGCGGATCGACTAAACAATGCGACGAATCCCGCGCTCCCCGCGCATCCTTACGAAACGCCGGCGAAAAAATCACCGACGCCACCATCCCGTCCAGATGATGTTCCTGCGTCATGTCCCGGGCAAACTCATAGTCGGCGCGATCCGCGATCACGAACTTCAATTCATCGTGCGGCTTCAATGAATCCAGGTTCTGCATCCGAAACGTTCCGCCCTCGCCCGATCCAGGGCATTTCACGTCCACGATCTTGATCACATCGCTCGGTACATAGTCCAGGTTGCGTTCTCCGCTCGTCTCCAGCAGCAACTTGTACCCGCCATCGATGAGTCGGCGCATCAGCGGAACCATTTCGCGTTCCTGCAACATCGGTTCACCGCCGGTGAACTCCACCAACCCAAACGGCGATAGGCCGCGTACCTCGGCCTCCACCTCGTCAATCGACATCTTGCGGCCGCCGGTGAACGTATATTCGCTGTCGCACCACGAGCAGCGCAGGTTACACCCCGTCAGCCGCACAAAAATGCACGGCATGCCCGTGTAGGAAGACTCTCCCTGTAAAGACCGATAAATTTCCGTGATTTGCATGAAATATGTCTTGAAACCAGCTTCACTCGGTCTGTGATCGCGAAGGTCCCTCCTTTAGCGCTGATCGCGATCACTTCGGTCGAACGAAATAACTCGCTACGACCCTCGATGGAAGAGGAAAAGACGGGATCCTTCGACGAGCTGCGTGGCCGAAGGGCGCTTTTCTTTAGCCTACGGCGTCAGCCGTGGAAAACGAAGAAACGAGAACCTTCCTTGCTGCCGCAGGCGCCGTTCGATCGCTCAATGGCACACTACTCGTAATACGTCGCCGTCGTCGTATCCGTCTCCCAGATGGTGACGTCCTTCACCCGCACCCGGCCCTTCGTTTGTCCGGCCAGGTACTTGTTCGTCTCGTCGAAAAAATACTTCGCCAGATTTTCCGCCGACGGGTTTACCACGTCGAACGGCGCGATGTTGTTCATCATCTGGTGATCGAGGTAATCCACCACCGGCTTCATCACGACTTTCAAATCCTTGAAGTCAAGCAGCAGCCCTGCCTGGTCGAGCTCCGCCCCCTGCAGCGTTACCCGCACCTTGTAGTTATGGCCGTGCGGATTCTCGCACTTGCCCTTGTAATTGCGCAGGTAATGCCCCGCCGCAAACGTATCTTCCACCGTCACTTCGTACATAGATCCTGACCCGCGACCCCGCGCCATCCCAGCCGCTATCGCCGAAACTTCTATTTTAGCGCGCAGATGAGGCTTTTCGCTGGGGCAATCCTTCACGTCTCGAGCACGTCTCGAGCGTGATGCCGTGGGTGATACAATGTATCTACGCGAACCGAATTTGCGTCACGGAGCAGGGAAGCGAATGAAAGCACGAATGTTGAAATGGGGGAATAGTCTCGCGGTCCGTATCCCCAAGCCAATTGCCGAAGAAGCCAGGCTGCAGGCAGGAGACGCGTTAGAGATCGAAGTCTCCACGGAAGGCACAGTCCGTTTGCAGCGTATCGGGAAAGTGCCGACCCTTGCGCAACTGGTGTCGCAAATCACTCCAGAGAACCGCTATCACGAGATTTCTAACGGCAGCGAGGTGGGGAAGGAAGATGTCGAATGGTGAGTCCGTACGTTCCCGAAGCCGGGGACATCATCTTTCTGAATTTTGACCCGCAACTGGGTCGCGAGCAGGCCAAGCGTCGCCCGGCGCTCGTTCTCACCGAAGCCCGCTACAACCGCGCCAGCGGTCTCGCGGTTGTCTGCCCGCTTACGAGCAAACGCAAGCCCTATCCGTTTGCGTTGCCCGTTACCGTGGATCAAGTCGAAGGAGCGGTTCTGGTTGACCAGCTGAAGAGCATGGACTGGTCGGCAAGCCGCGCAGAGTTCCATTCCAAGGCCGCCCCTTCGCTCTTCAAGAAAGTCAGGCAGTACATCGCGGTCCTGCTCTCTATTCGAGAAGGCCGAAGCGAGTGATCCGCGTTTTCGACTGGACGCAAGGCGAACTCCTCGAAGGCCTCCTCTGCTATCGCGAAGGGAAATACTTCGAAGCCCACGAGCACTGGGAACTTGTCTGGCTGCAGGCCGTCGAACCGGAGAAGACTTTCCTGCAGGCTCTAATCCTGTTAGCAGGCTCGTTCCATCATTTCGGCCGCGGCAACAAGAACGGCGCACTCTCGATGCTGCGCAAGTCCCTCTCCCGTCTCGACAAGTATCCCGAAATATTTGGCGGGATTGCAGTAGGAACCCTGCGTGCCGATCTTCGCGGTTGGCTCGTGGCGCTGGAAACAGAGCTGGTCGACAAGCCCGCGATCCCGCAGATCAACTTCGCATCGCCCTAGCGTTTCGTTCCCGCGGCCGCGGCCGCTTGCCTCGGAGGTTGGCGCAACGTCGCCCGCGCCCGCGTCATTCGAATGATTGTCGAGACGTTTGCGATAGCGATGATGGTCTCGAGCATCACGCCGCCAATCGATCCGCTGAGGATGTTGTTCGCCATCCAGCAAAACGTGCTCGCGAGCAGCACCAATCGCATCGGCACGCCGCGCATCAGGAAAAGCGCGATCGTCGCCAGGCAGCCGCCCGCGATCGGCAGCCATCCGGCTCGACTGTGAACCAGCACCCAGCCAACCGCGAGGTTCATCGCCAGGAACAGTACCGCGACCCAGCGAGAGCGTGTCTTCAACGACAAGAACGAACGCGTCGCCGACACGATCAGGCTTCCCATCGCCGGATAGTTCCCCAGCAACGCGAAGTGTGCCGCGTAGAAGATGCACTGGCTCCCGTTGAGAAACTTCAGGCGTCGGTCGTTCTTCTGCAGGAACGCCGCGGCGCCCAACGCAAACGCGACATAGCCGACACACTGCGCCGTGGAGAACGGATGGATCACGGTTTCAGTGTAGCGCGCGAGCGCCTAACGCGTGGCTTCTGCGCGCGCCATGCGAATTGCCGTCGCCTTTGACATCGCGTTGTAGTACCCAACAAAGCGTTGCGGCTCGCTCTGTTTGTACGGCTCAAGATTGTGCGCCCAGCGGAAGCCGATCGGCTGATACCAGAGTTCCGCCTCTACATGGAACGGCCCCTGCGCATTTCCTAGCGCGACGGAATAGCGCACCAGATCACCGCCTGCCGCGAAATTCGCGTCCTCGGCGGCATCGCCAATCACGGCGATATCGTGCGAGGCCGATTGCTTATCGAATCCCGAAGGCAGCAACCGGTCATCTTTGAGATAGTCGACCGCCTGCAGCAGTCCGGTTGTCACGTGATGGTTCTCGTCACCCAGAATGTCCTCAAAGATCTCCACCTGGTCGCCGCTGGTGATCTCGCGATAATAGGGTTCGAACTTCGTCGGATCGGCGTCGTTGTCGTTGCCTTGAATCGATCCGTCCGGATTCAACGCGCCTGATTGGAACACTTCGCGCCCATCCCGATCGCGCACCGTCACGTACAGCCAGGCACGTCGCGACGGAAACGCAGTCGGCAACTTATGCCCTGTGAGGTTTTCCACCTTCACATCGAGTCGCAATGTACTTCCGCTGACATCAAGATTCTGAATCGTCACCCGCGCCGCTTGCGACTGCAGGAAGTTCACTGTCCCTTCCGCAGCCGTAGCCATTTCCTGCGGTAACGCTTCCGTCCCCAGGTCGCCGCGATACTGGTTCAGCACCCGCTGCATGAAGAAGTTGCCGCCAACGAACACATGCTGATGCATGCCCTGTCGCAGCACTGGCAAAATGGCCGTGATCGGCGCGTCGCCGGCAACTTCCGGCATATGGCACGACTGGCAGGTCTGGTTCTTCGCCGGGTAATCGCTGTGCTTCCACTCGAGGAACGGCATCTGTTCCGGCAATACTCCTAGTTCTTTTCCACCCGCGCCCCGCGCCGTCGTGTACAGCGTGTGGCATGTCGCGCACAGCTCCGAGCTACGAATGTGCGAAGCCGCTTCCGGCTTAAACCCGCCCGTCGACGTCTGCATGATGTGTTGATGTCCCTCGTCGACCTGGAACGGACCGTATTCCGGATGCTCTCCCTTCGTCTTCGGAGCATCGACCACAAAGTTCCCGCTGAAACTCTCCTTAGTGCCGAGCTTCTCGTTGCTCACTTGGTGGCAAACCGAACAAGACACTCCGTCTTGCGCTTGCTTCGTGCCATTCGTATTCATCGGGAAGAAGGAGAAGATCTCGCCCTTCTTACCCTTCAGCTTGGCTTCATAGCGCGTGATCGGCATGTGGCAGATGGAGCAGTCGTCTTCCACCTCGTCCTTCGATTCGGGATGGTCGATCGCCTCGCGCCGTGAACTCGCCTGCCAGTACGGATCGCGCGAGGAATTCCCCATGATCGTGGAGCGCCAATCGATCCCGATCGATACGTCCTTGCCGCTCGGCGTAATCAGACCGTTGTGGCATGCAACGCAACGATCGGAGGTCTGAAACGCCGGCTGCGTCTCATTCTTCTGCCCGCCACGCACCAGCAGCGGCAACCAGAGTAAGAGTGTGAAGGTCAGAGCGACCAATCCGCGCCGCATTACCAGCCCTCCGTGATCTTGCCGTCCGCCCAATCCCACAAGAAGTAAAGCTCCAACTGCACCGGACGATGCGCGGTGTCGGTCATCGGAATCCGTACTCCCAGGTCCGCGCGAACGTGTTGCCGCGGACTCAACGTCACCTGCATCTGCGGAAGCACGTCCCAATCGGTCTTCGCGCCGGTCGTTAAGTCACGACTCGCGACGAACTCCACCATCGGCGACCACAACCGGCCGAGCCCGTGATCCTCGGCGAAGCTCTGCCCAATCGAACTATTGAAGAACACGTTCTGTGGCGCGATGTCCGTATGCACAGGCAGATTCGCGCCACCCTGGAATTGCAGGAAGGTATTCGTCCGGAACAATTGGTCGTACATGCCGAACATGCCAAAAGTCGTCGTGCCCGATCCGAATCCTCGTGTCCTGTTGCCCGTCGGAACCTGCACCTCGCCCTGCAGCGCGAAGATCGACCCCTTCGGCAAGCTCGAATAGAGCACACGCTTTACGCCGAACACAGTGTCGCCGACGCCGCCATACCAGGTGTGCGCCTGGTCCTGGAACATGAGCGGCACATCCACTTCCAACTGGTTCTTCATCCCGAAGCGCTGCTCGTGAATGATGTGATTGGTCACGCCGGGTGTTCCGCGCGCATTCACCTCCGCGGTCACCACCTCTTCATCCTCCGGATATGCCTTTTCCGTCGCAATCGCACGTGGCACGTTCAGCTCGCCGCGCGGCCAGTGCGCATTTGTGCAGAACGAACGCAGGTAACGCACCACCTCAGTGATCTGTTGCTGCGTGAGCGCCTTCGAGAACGACGGCATGATCTGCGAGAAGCCGCGATACGGTCCGCCATAAGTAATGGTCGCCTGGTAGGCGACATTCTCTTCCGCCGTCGTCTGGTCGCAGCGAGTAAAGTCCGGGAAGCTGTCAGGCTGCTTGAATCCAGCAATAGCCTGTGAAGTGCCCTTACCATCCGCCCCATGGCACGCCACGCAGGCGGAGGTGTAAATTCGCTCCCCCTCGCTCAATTGCGGAGTGCTGGAACCCGCGATGCCGGAGAGCAGAGCCACCGCGATGATGCAGGCCACGACCGCCGGAATCGCGGCGTACTTACCATTGAGTTGGGTGCAGATTGCTTTGCGCATGCCGAAGGGCTCAATCCGGAGACAACAAAGATTGGAAGCGGCACTCACAGGAGACGTTGCAGTTGCTCTTCGAACATGACGAAGAGTTCATCCTGCTACGTCGTAGCATCCATCGCCATGAAGAGATTGTTGAGGGATTCGCACAGCGTGGGGTGTGCGAAGACGCCATCGCGCAGCGCAGTGTACGGAAGCTTCGCCATCATCGCGACCTCAATCGCCGACATCACTTCGCCACCCTCCACGCCAAGCACCGCCGCGCCCAGGATTTGGTTTGTCTCACCGTCTACGACAGCCTTCATGAAGCCACGCGTCTCGTCGATCTCCAGCGCCCGTGCCACCGAACTCATCGGCAGCTTGGCAATGCGAATCTTGCGCCCCTGCTTCCGCGCCTCCGTCTCCGTTATACCCACCCGCCCCAGTTGCGGATCGATAAAGACGGTATACGGAACCATGCGGTCCCGGGTGCTAAGCGTCTTCTTCTCGATCAGGTTTCCGCGAATGATGCGGAAGTCGTCGTAGGAAATGTGCGTGAACGCTGGACCGCCCTTGATGTCTCCAAGCGCGTAAACGCCAGGCACATTCGTCTCCAACCGGTCATTCGTGGGAACAAATCCATGATCGTCGGTTGCAATGCCCGCTGCCGTCAGGTTCAGCGTGTCGGAGTTCGGCGTGCGCCCAGTTGCGACCAGCAGGTGCGATCCCGTGACGCTCTTCCCCTCGAGGTCGAGTTGAATCGCCTCACCCTGTTTGCCAATGCGCGTAGCTTTCTGCTTAAGAACAACCTCGATCCCGTCCTGCTCCAGAATCTTCTTCACTTCTTCCGCAACATCCGGATCCTCTCGTGACAAAAGCTGGCCGGTGGATTGAACGATAGTCACGCGGCTGCCCAGACGACGGAAGAGCTGCCCGAACTCAAGGCCGACGTAGCCCCCGCCGAGCACCAGTAAATGTTTCGGCACCGTATCGAGTTCCATGATCGAAGTGCTGTCGAGATAAGGAACGGCACCTAGGCCCTCGATCATTGGCCGCGAGGGCCTCGCGCCGGCATTGATGAAGATCTGGTCGGCCGTGAGCTCGCGCTCTTCCCCTTGTTTCAATCTAATCGCGACGGTCTTCGGCCCCGTGAAGCGTGCCTCTCCGAAGATCAGCTCGACGTTCTCCGTCTTCTCGATCTTCGTCTGACTTCCACTGCGAAAGCTTTCGACGATCTTCCGCTTCCGCTCGCGTATTTTGACCATATCGATGCTGATCGATCCGGTATGTACCCCATAATCCTCGCCCCGCTTGGCGAGATAAGCCACCCGCCCGCTGGCGACCATGGTTTTCGTCGGCGTGCAACCTTCGTTAATGCAGGTCCCGCCCACGTGCACCCGTTCAATCAGGGCGGTGTGCATCCCTGCCTCCGCCAAAGCCGTAGACAGTGGCCCGCCAGACTGTCCGGCGCCAATGATGATCGCGTCAAAATGTTGCGGTTTGCTCATGCTTGCGTTCCTCGACTAGAAGCGCGTGACCAGCAGTATCCCGAGTCCAATGGCGATCAAGTCTTCAGGGATGGCGACGAAAAGGTCTTTGACCTTGAGCGATCGCACTAGTCCCATGCGCGCATGGTATCCACCGAAGGCTCCCGCGATCCCGCCAATTGCTCCGGCGAACGCGCCAATCCAGGCTGACGCTCCGCCCGCCACGCCGATGCAGGCTCCGCTGACACCACCCGTAACCACGCGGGCGATCAGTCCGACCGGCGCGGTGCGTGATGGAGTATTCGGAAGCTTATCGGCAACGTACTCGCCCACCGCGCCCAGGGTGAGGAGCGCGACAGCCCAGGTTGATCCCATAAAGGCGAGGTATGTTCCCTCGAGATGCAGCACACCAAGATGCGCGGCCCATGCGACCACGGCGGGCGCCGTCATGGAACGCAAACCGGCTACCACGCCGATCCCGACAGCCAGAATAAGCGCTAAAGTACCGTTCATCAAAAGACCTCCACGTCCAGACCTGCGGATTGAGATGCGGCGAAGGAACTCGAGATTCAAACTAACTCGTATTTCCGTCATACTGGAACTGATTGAGGATTATGCGATGACAACGGCTGTTTCTTCACCCGAGATTCGAGTGCGCTCGTACCGTCGCGGCGACGCACCAGCCTTCCGTTCTCTAAACGAGCACTGGATAGCAAAGTACTTCCGTCTCGAAGACCCGGATCGCGAGGTGCTCGACGATCCCGAGAAACGAATCATTGGTGCGGGTGGTGCGATCTTCATGGCGGTCGCTGGGGATACAGCTATCGGAACGTGTGCACTGCTCGCCGAGGGCGACCATGTTTACGAATTAGCGAAGATGGCCGTTGACGAAGCCTGGCAGGGAAGAGGTGTCGGGCGTAAAGTCCTCGAATTCGCTGTCGCGGAAGCACGGGGCATGGGTGCCCGGCTGCTCAAGCTGGAGTCGAGTTCGAAACTGAAAAACGCCATTCACCTCTATGAGGCGGTGGGTTTCCGACATCTTCCGCCCGAGCGTCTCCACCCTTCACCCTATGAGCGCGCCGACATTTTCATGGAGATGGAGCTTTAGATATTTTCGTCCGCCGCGCCGAAGAACTGTTCGACCACGCGAAGGTCAGTGGTGCGGCGATATCTCGGCAAACTCTCGACGAAGACCTTGCCGTATTGCTTCTTGAGAATTCGGTTATCGAGCAGGCAGACCACGCCGCGGTCGTGCAGAGAACGTATCAATCGTCCAAATCCCTGTTTGAGCGCAATAACCGCTGACGGAACCTGGTAGTCGAAGAACGCATTGCCACCATCGGAGTCAATCGCGCGAATGCGTGCAGCAACCACCGGATCATTCGGAACCGCAAAGGGCAGCCGGTCAATGATCACGCAGCTCAACTGTTCGCCTTGCACGTCCACGCCTTGCCAGAACGAACTGGTGGCGAACAGCACCGCCCCCGGCGTCATGCGGAACTCTTCGAGCAGCGCGCTTTTCGGGGCATCGCCCTGTTTCAGCATGGGGTAGTCGAGCTCTCCAAGCAGGCGATCGTACACATCATTCATCTGCGCGTAACTGGTGAACAAGCAGAACGCCCGGCCGCGAGAGATCGTGAGTAACTGCCGGATTCGGTCGGCCGCCTTTCGCGAGAAGGTCGCCTCGCGTGGGTCGGGCATGTCAGGCGGAACGTAGAAGACTGCCTGAGTTTCGTAATCGAAATGCGAGGGCACGATCAACTCGCGCGAATCAGCCAGGCCAAGACGTCCGCGCGCGTATTGAAAGCCACCACCCACCGCGATGGTCGCCGAGGTCAGCACCGCGGTATTCAGGTTGGCAAACAGCGTGTGTTGCAGGATCGCAGAAACATCAATCGGCGTCGCTTGCAGGAACACGTTGTGCCCTGCGCGCCCCGCGCGACGCGACTCTCCGCGGCGCTCGATCCAATAGACGGTGTTGCGATCATTCGATTCCATCAGAAAGCCGAGTTGCACCCGCAGTTCTTCCGTACGGCGCGCGAGGTTGAACAGCTCGTCGGGCTTTTCTTTGACCGCCTGAATCTCGCCGTACAAATGCACGAGTGCATTCTGGAAAGCGAGAAACTCCTCGCCGTTTTCCTCGAGAAACTCGCGCCGCGTCTCGAATGCGAAACGTCCATCGCCTTGCGGCAGCAGGGTGAAGAAGAGTTGCGAACGCTCGCGTAGTCGATGGGCTGCAGTCATCAGGGTCGGTGACGCGATGTGAAATTCCTTGATCGCAAATTCGACGTCGCGTACCAGGTCATCCACGCGAACGTTCGAAGCGCTCACACCGAAGTAGCTGCCGGCGACATCTTCGAGCTCATGCGCCTCGTCAAAGATCACCGCCGACGCTTCCGGCAGAATCCCCACATCCGCTGCGCCTTCGGTAGCTTGCTTGATCGCGAGATCGGCGAAGTAAAGGTGATGGTTGACGATGATGATGTCGCTCTCGGCAGCCGTTCGCCGCATCTCGGTGATGAAGCAGCGCTCGAACTCTTTGCATTTTGTCCCGATGCAGGTATCGGCACGCGCATCGAGCTTCGGCCACAATTGGCTCGACTCCGCGACGGTCGTCAGTTCGGCGCGATCACCGGTGGTAGTAATTGCCTCCCACTCCCGTATAGATCGAAACTGATCGATCTCTTTCAGCCCGTTCAAAACCGGTCGATCGGTCAGGTCGTAGAGTTTTTTACGGCAAAGATAGTTGTTGCGACCCTTCATGTAGCAGACCTTCAGCCGCTGCTCCGAGTCTGGACCAAAGATCGCGCGCTCCAGCGCCGGAACATCTTTGTAGAAGAGCTGCTCCTGCAGGTTCTTCGTTCCAGTCGAAATGATCACCCGCAGTCCCGAACGAATGACGGGCACAAGATACGCAAGTGTCTTGCCGGTGCCGGTTCCAGCTTCGACGATCAAATGTCGTTTCTCGGCGAGCGCCTGTTCCACGGCCTGTGCCATCTGCAGCTGTCCGCGCCGGAACTCATACGCAGGATGGGTTTTGGCGAGCACACCGCCTGGTCCGAAGAACTGGTGAAGGGTGAGCGAACGGATATCGCGAGCCGGAGTTGCTGCGGATTGTGAGCTGCTGGACACAGGAAGGGCGGGCCTGTCCCTATAATAGCTTTGTAAGGCTTTTCACGCCCCCAGGAATTCGCTTGGCAAGAACAAAATATTCAGAGGATCGCGATCACGGGGAAGAACAACTTCCTGTCGTCGGGATGTTGGCCATCGTTGGCCGTCCGAACGTGGGGAAGTCCACGCTCTTCAACCGGCTCGTCGGGCAACGCCGTGCCATCGTTGGCGACGAGCCTGGGATCACTCGCGATCGCCTTTACGGCTACGCCGAGTGGACCGGCAAACGCATTCGCGTCGTTGACACCGGCGGCATCGTACCCGACGACGAGGCTCTCATTCCATCCGAGATCTTTCGTCAGGCCAAGGTCGCCCTGGAAGAAGCCGATGTCATCGTGATGGTGGTCGATGCCCGCACCGAGCTGGCTTCCTCCGACATCGATCTCGCTCGCTTGTTGCAACGTCTCGGTAAGCCGCTGATCCTGGCGGTCAATAAAGTCGACGACCCCAAGCTCGAGAGCTATGTAGAAGATTTCCGGCGTCTCGGCATCAAGACGATGATGCCTGTCTCAGCCGAGCA
>PLWX01000315.1 GCA_003151155.1 Acidobacteriaceae bacterium | reverse complement strand
CCTGCAGCAGATCCTGCGCCGTCTCCACCAGCAGCACGTCAACGCCGGCATCGATCAGCGCCACTGCCTGCTCGACATACGCATTCAGCATCGCGTCCCAGCCGATGTGGGCCAGCGACGGCAGCTTAGTGGTTGGTCCCATGGATCCCGACACGAACCGCTTGCGACCCTTTGACGAGAAACCGTCGGCCACCTCGCGGGCGATCTTCACCGCCGCATGATTGATCTCCTGAACCTTATCTTCGAGCCCAAACTCGGCAAGGACAATCCGGCTACCGCCGAACGTATTGGTTTCCACCACATCCGCGCCAGCCGCGAAATAGTCCTCGTGAATCTTGCGCACGATGTCAGGCCTGCTGAGGACGAGCACCTCGCTGCAGTTCTCCTTGCCCCAGAAGTCGTCGAGGGTAGGCGAGCATTGCTGGATACACGTGCCCAGGCCCCCGTCATAAATGACGACGCGTTCCGCTAACGTCTTAAGAAAATCGCTCATGTTTGGGTTGCTGGCGCCCCTGCTCTCGCGGTGAACCGCGCTGGTTCATTGTATCGTCCGCACCGGAAGCAGTGCATCGATTGTGCGCCCAATAGAAAACCGGCCGCATTCAGCAGCCGGTTTTAGACATTGACACGAAAATTCTATTTCGCTTCTTTTTCCAATCGTCGCTCTTCTCGCGAGTCGCTGGCGAAGATCTGGTTCGCCCCGATGTGCGCCGGTTTGCCGGAAAGCAACTGCTCTTTGCGATAGACCAGGTTGCTGGCATTGAAGGTGGCCAATTCGAAGCCGTGGCCATGCGTAATGGCGTCGGTCGGGCAGGCTTCTACACAATAGCCGCAAAAGATACATCGGTTGTAATCGATGTTGTAAACCCTGGCATAGCGCTCAGCGCCGCTCACGCGGTTGGTCTCCGTGTTCTCAGCCGCTTCGATATAAATGCAGTTCGAAGGACACGCCGCTGCACACAGGAAGCAGGCAACACATTTCTCCAGACCATTCTCGTCGCGCTGCAGTACGTGCATGCCCCGGAAACGCTCCTGGAAAACAGCTCCCCGCATCACGCCTTTCCCGTCGGGATAATTCTCGACGGTGGTCGGCTTAAACATCTCTCCGAAGGTAATGCCCATGCCCTTCGCGATCGCGCTAATATTTCGCAAGTAACCCATAAGAATGTAATCAGTATAACGAATTGGGCGAGATCCGACCAAGTGATAGCCTTGACCATCGTGACTGCACGGATCCTGAGATCTCTCGCGTGCCTGCTTCCAGCGGCGCTGGCCGTGGGCCAACAAAACGTCCCCGCAGGTATCGATCCCGAGTCGCTGAT
Source organism: Acidobacteriaceae bacterium (assembly GCA_003151155.1). Classification (GTDB taxonomy): domain Bacteria; phylum Acidobacteriota; class Terriglobia; order Terriglobales; family Acidobacteriaceae; genus Korobacter. Next base: position 9,181 of record PLWX01000315.1, on the reverse strand, counting down.
CAAACAAGTCTCGACCAACGAGAAACAACTGGAAATCGCTCGTAAGAACTATATCTTCCACCGTCGTGACGAGGAACAAGATGCCGATGAGAGCGGCAAGATCAAAAAGACGAGCGTAAGCGAATACGAGGTCTTCTTCGTTGGCCCCTGGCAAATCGAGCGGCTTCTGGCCAAGAACGGCAAGCCGCTGACGGACTTCGAGAAAAAGAAGGAAGACGAGAGTGTTGCGAAGCAGGAGAAAAAAGCTCGAGAACGTGTGCAGCGGGAGGAATCCGGCGAAGAGCCCGAGAAAGACGCCTTCACCCCTGCGAAGTTTTTAGCTGCGGATCGCTTCTACAACTTACGCCGCGACACGCTGAATGGCCACGAAGTTTACGCCTTCGATTTCGAACCACGTCCTGACTTTAAGCCACATAATCTGACGGAAAAGGTTCTGCAGTCGCTAGGCGGCACGCTTTGGATCGATGAGCAAGCCAAGCAACCGGTGCGCTTGGAGGCCCACCTTTCGGACGGCATGAAGTTGCTGGGCGGCGTGGTTGGATCGGTGAAAAAGGGCGCGAACATCGTGTTCGAGGAACAAAAGGTTAACGATGAAGTCTGGATGCCGTCGTACGGCGAGGTTCATCTTGACTATCGCTTGTTCTTCCATCGCAACGTGCAGAACATCGTGTTGCGGTATAGCGATTATCGCAAATTCAAAGTGGATTCGAAGATCACGGGGTTTGAAGAGGTAAAGCCCTCCGATCCGCCCAAATAGCAGGGTTATTCCAAACTCCCCTGCTCCACCACCACGTTCTCGCGAACGATCAGCCGATGGGCGGCCATTTCCTTCAGTCTGGGCAGCACGCGCTGCACGTGCTCGTCGATATCGACGAACGTCAGCACAAGCGGCAGGCTTCCGCCGGCATCCACCAGTGACGCCGTTTTGACGCGGCTACGTCCGACGAAGCCGGCTACAGCGTGAAATACTGCAGCTCCATATACGTTTTCCGCGCGGAGATAATTGAGCAACTCGAGGTAGAGCGGGCGATGCCGCCAGCGGTCGGATTCGTTGAGATAGATGGTGACTTGGACGGCCATGTCGTTGGTCATTGTATGTCGAACTCCGATCGGGTGCGCCGACTCAATTGTGCGTCATTCCCGCTACAGCGCGCGTGCCAGAGCGGCGCCGCCCAAAATGGCGCCGAGGCAAAGCAAGTTGTTCGCCAAAATATTTCCTGCGAACAACGCCCAGTTCCCTTGCTGAAAATAGACGATGCTCTCGAAGGCATAGCTGGAGAATGTGGTGTAGGCACCGCAGAAACCAATCGCGATCAGGAGGCGCCATCGTGGATCGACGAACGCCCGCTCGGTCGTATAGATGAGAAAGAGCCCAAGAATGAAGCTGCCGCTGATGTTGATGAACAGCGTGCCCCAGGGAAGGCCTGTTCCCAGAATCTTTGCGGTAAAGCGGCTGAGGAAATAGCGGGAACAGGCGCCACAAATTCCGCCTAAAGAGACCCAGAGATATTCACGAAGTACCACAGCGAAGTCCTCCTACGATGCTTCTGTAGGAGTTATCAGCTCGCATCGAGCGATGCGGCGGTTGAAGGCGAACTCCATCGCCTCACGTGGTTTCAAATCTTAGTGTACCAATCTTCGACCTCGGGTGGTCAATGACTTATTTCGATCAGATCGTAGTCACCACTAACGCAGCGGGCGCTTGTAAATGAATGCGAAGCACCGAATTCCGCTTCGCATCTTCGGCGATAGCGTCGGCAAGGATCAAATAGTGGCCAGGTGGCAGATAGGTCGCAAAAGGAACCAGCGGGCTGGTCGATCGATGTCGCAGCGGAAAATGCTGATACCCCAGGGTGAACGCCTTGCCGATCTCGTTCACTGCTTCAACCACAACCGTCTGGTCATAGTCATCATCGCTTGGGTTCGAGACAATCACGCTGCCCTTCACAATATTGCCGTCCAACTGTGGCAGAGCGCTCCATCCCGCCAGCATAGGCACCAGCGCAGTCGCTGTGGAAGGTGCAGGTGTTTTCTTCGAAGGTGAATTCTGTGCAGGCAACCACGTAAGGAGCAGGAGCAGCGTCGAAGTTGATCGCAACCACATTGTGAGTCCCCAAACTCGCGATTCTTCGCGATGCCATCCGTTAGTCGAGCGAGTGTTTTAGCCGGGAGCGGACGATGTCTTCGTGATCTGCCACGCAAATCCAGGCATCGATGTTCGAAGGCACGCGCTCAGATGCTTTGCTCGAACTCAATATGACGATCTTAGCTTCTCCGTGACGTGCCTTGATGGGAAAGACGGCGTCATTAAGCCGGTAATCGCCGCTGCTGCTCAGGATGACCAGCGAAACGGTCTGCTCCTCCATCCGCGCCAGGGTTTCGCCAAGTGATTCGGTGGATACAAAGTCGAGGCCGATGCTGCCGACAATCCGCCGGTACCATTCGGATGAGCTATTCGCGGGGTGGAGGTAGATCGCGGTCGCCATGGGGATCACTTGTATAACGGGAGATTTGAAAAACAAAGCAAGTTTTGCGGGTGGAACCCTAAAAGGAAATCCCCGCCCGGTTTACCCGGCGGGGACTTTCGTGTGAGAACCAGCCTCTGACAAGGGGTCACTCGTTGTTGCGATCGATCTCTTCCCGTAAATCGCTGAGAGCCTGCGTGCTCTCGCTGCCATCCAGCCTCTGCTGCAACTCGCGCAGAGCCACTGCAATTACGTGGTAGTGATGTAGGTTGCTGTACTGCGGATCGCGTGTTACCTGCAGCCAGATGTCGTGCATGAGCTTGATGTCTTGAGGCCGCAGTTGCGGTGTATGCGGACCGAGTTCAAATTCCCACTTCCGACCTTCCGGCGAGGCCACGATCAGTCGCATACGTGGTTTTGGATCGGGCAGACGTTCCCATGCATCCCCTGTCAGTTTGCCTTGCCCTTCCGGACTGAGCTTGTTCGACAGCCCGCAGACGATCGTCGCGGAATTGAGACGCTGCCCGGTGGCGACGATACTTTCAAACACATCGTTCGTCGGCGCTACCAGAAGGGCGACATGGCGCCCTTCTTTCTCGGCTTCGTTCACCACTGCGGTGAACAACTGCTGTTCGTACTCCTCGAAGACCTCCGAGGAATCGAGTTGCAAATTGCCGCTGAAGGAATGCTCGCGGTGATAAACACGGGAGGTCATCACTACTACATCTTGCTTAGACGTATCGGTGTGCTTGAGCACGTCACGCAGATACGAGAGATTGCGAGGATCGCGGACTGCGACCAGGACATTCCCGGGACGGACCTCCATCGCCTCCGCCGAAATATCATCCTGGGCGTTCACCCGGAATTGCTCGAGATCGTGTTGCCTGCCGGCCAAAGACTTCCGGTTGAGACGTTCAGAGACGGTAAATAATCCAAAAAGGAAAAGGCTGAACGCCACGCCGGAAATCGTAGCCAGTTGCTTTGTGAAGAGATTGACGACCGCAGTTGCAAACAGGAGCAGCGAGATCAAGCCAAGGCCGATCGGAATCTCTACCTTGCCGATATGAAGGTTCCCTGGCACCTTCCATTGCCGGTTTTCCGGCTCCGTAAACCGCAACACCAGGACGGCGAGTGACTTGAATGCAAAACTCCAGATCACGCCGAAGGCATACAACGAAGCCAAAAGGTAAACGTTGCCCCGACTGAGCACGATGGTAAGAATCTGCAGGAGGGCAATGAGGTTGATGATGCGGTGAGTAGTCCCGTAACGCTTCTGCGGATGCCGGAACCAGGGCGTCAAGACCCCATCCTCACTGATGCGATTGAGAACCCCATTGGCTCCGACAATCGCCGTATTCACGGCGCCGGAGAGAATCAACACGCCGACCAACACCACGAATCCCTGAAAAAACAGCTTCAGCGTGAACGGCCCTACAACATTCATCGCCAACCCGCCGATGAGGTTCCCGAAATAATTGGGCCTCACGCCATCTGGGATGATCATCACGGCAAAAAACGAAACGAGCGAAGTGAAGAATAGGCTGTAAAGGAAAATAACCAGGCCGGTGCGCTCGAGATTTTTCAGCTTCGGATGCTCGATCTCGCGATTGACTTGGGCCAACGATTCCTCGCCGCTCATGGCAAGCACGGAGTGGCCGAAACCGACAAGCAACAACACCCATGTGAGGTTTGCCGCCCAACTGTGATACAGCCAACCGAGAGACTCATGGTCCATCTTCAGAGCCGCGCGCGATGGCAACGGCGGAAGATGAGCGGGATGCATCACGAGTGTCACCACGCACCAGGCGATCAGCAGCACTACCATCACCGTGGTGATCTGCATGATCCGCAGCGCTTTTTCGCTGCTCTCGTGAATGCCCTGGATGTTCTTCCACCAGAAATATGCGGTGACGATCACACCGAAGACGGCAGCAAAATAATTCTCCTGCGCGTCGGTCATGTTGATGGTGTAGTGCATGCGCGTCGAAAGATCCTGCACAAATCCGGCAAGATACTGGCCGGCTGACACCGCGCTGATCGGGCCTGTCAGTACGTAATCAAAGAGCAATGCGGAAACCGAGAGCTTGGCCAATTGCCCGCCCATGGCTTCTTTCACGACGCGGTACACGCCGCCGCGCACAAACATGGCGCTCGACTCGATGTAGATGGACCGCACCGCGTAGCTGAACAGCATCACGGCCAGAACGAACCAGGGTGCGCTCTTGCCAATCACTTTCTCGGCATCGCCACCGACGTAATACGCAGAGGAAGCAAGATCGGACAGGACAATGGCGGCCGCACGCCAGAACGAGATGAAGGTCAGCATCACCGTAGTGGCGACGAATACCTTTATGGCTGGTTTTGGAAGGCTAGGCATGATGGATCGCGCCGAACTCCGCGAAGCAGAGACTTCAGTCTAGCAATCTGGGAGGTGCCGAGCCGAATTCCTTATAAAAGTTTTATGAACTTTTTCTGCGAAAAGCATGCGTTACTCGACGATCATCGCCCGGTTGAGCTTTCGGACTGAGAGTCACTTGATCATCGTCGCCACATTCACCTCGATCAGCACGCTTGCGGTGGCTTTTCTATTGCGATTCCTGATTGCCCTCCGAAATGACACGAAGAGCATTATTGTTGCCCCACACCTTCGTGTCGATGTTCGGCGCGAAACGACGACGGAAGCGGAAAGCGCGTTTCTTTCGACGAGATAACACCTTTGCCTAGAATCCCAGTCTCAGTGGGCCGTGCTGGACTCGGCGGTTCGCTCCGGTCGCATTCCTTCATTTACCTTCAAAATGTTATGAACGTACCGTACGCCTGTTGTGTGGATGGCAATGTCTTCGGCGCGCCTCTTTGCGTTCTTCGTCTCAACCGTCCCCGCGAGCTTGACAGTATGATGCTTCACTTTGACCTGCACTCCCGTAAACACGGGATCGTTTGCATAATCACGGTAGAGCGCGCGCTCCAAGTCCTCATCGCTGGATTTCTTGGTGAGCATCGTTCCATCCGCGGATCGAGAGGTCCGTGAAGAGTCGTCCGTCTTACCCATCGGCACTGGCTGCTGCGCCAGCAATATACCCGACATCACAAATGACAATGCGATCAACCCTCGTATTTTCATGGCGATCCTCCCCGCAGTCGTCTTTTTCGGCCTTCTCACGAGCGGACTTTCATCGGGCTAGGATGCCCGGGTGCTCACAAAGTTTGTATAAGGTGCATAGGGTCGCCTTCCGATCAATCACCCCCATTCGTGGGATTCTCCTGGACCGGAATTTGTAAGAATGTCTGCTGCACGAGTGGGGTAGAACTCCGTGTGGTCCGCTTCACGCACTGCCAAAGACTTTCCGGATCTTGGGAATGTTGCTCTTGATGAAGAGCACGAAGCGATGATGCGTCACATCGACGATCTTCGTGACGCGATCGCGCAGCGCTTGCCTCCAAGCGACCAGCGATTCTTGCTCCACGAACTCGAAGTCGATCTTCGCAACAACTGCCAAAGCGAAGAGCAAATGATGCAACACGACGGCTTCCCAGACGAGCAGGCTCATCGCCAGGCGCACCAGGCGCTGTATCGCACCCTGCACCGCTTGGAGAGGATCCTACTCGGCGGCGAGGTTAAAGCGACTCTCGAAGAGTTGCGGGTCGTTCGCGAAACCATACAAAACCACATTTTGCAGGAAGATGCTAGGATCGCCAATTGGCATCGGGTGCAGAACATCAGCCCGGATTCGCCCGATTAGCGATCGCGATGAATCTCTCCAATCCCGATTCAGTGAAGCCGAATTGGAAGCGCTACGCTTCCGCAGCTTACGCATCGGGATTGCTTCGCGGCCTCTGCCTGCACTTCAAATATCGACGGCAGACGATGATCGCTTTTCACCCCTACGCCGAAAATCTGGCACTTCTCTCAATTGTTTTGAGAAATCCTGCCCTTGGTGACGGAGCGATTATTGAATGTGGAACGTGGCAAGGTGGCATGGCTGCGGGCATGATCGAAATCGGCGGCCCGGAGCGCAATTATTATTTCTTTGACTCATTTGCGGGACTGCCCCCGGCAGGCCCGCACGATGAAGCACGCTCGCACTCCGCGCAACCTCACGACAATTGTTGCGCCTCGCTCGATGAGTTCCGGCAAACACTCACGAAGACCGGGGCGGTCGCGGAGAGAATCCATATTCAGCAAGGATTTTTTGAACAGACTCTCCCCTCGTTCGCCTGCCCACAGATCGCAGTGCTTCGACTCGATGTCGACTGGTACGAATCCACGATGATCTGCCTCGAAACGTTTTGGGACTTCGTACTTCCGGGAGGGTTGATCCTGATCGACGATTACAACGCCTGGCAGGGCTGCTCGAAAGCGGTACACGCGTTTCTCGCCAAGCGTGATGCCAAGGAGAGACTTCGCCATGGCCCGTTAGCTCGCGTTACCTACCTCTTGAAACAAGCCTAGTGCCTCATCGGGTGCTGGGTGCGGATTGTGATCTTCTTTTCACTGAAACGTAACCCGCCAGAAACCGTCGCCCGGTTAACATCTTAAGCATGCGAATCGCGCTCGAATTTCAATGCCGAGTCTGTGCTGCAGCGCCTGGCAGCCCCTGCGTTCGTCTAGATGGCGGAATCATGCCGTGGCCTCACACCAAGCGGACGAGCGAAGAGCAAGATAACGCCTTGGGCCGCGTCGCGGTGCGTAAAAAGCGACGCCATCCGAAAGCTCCTGCACCGCCCCCGGTGAGAACACAGAGAGTATTCGTGCTTCCGATCAGTTCTCCGAGCACGTTTTACTTTCCCGCACCGTACTTCAGCAAATAGGCACCGTCCACGCACGATTCGGGGTTCGGCCGGAACTTGGCCGCTATGCAACCTGCCGGTCTGTCGTATCTGCAAAATTAGATTTTGGTGGAGCTAGTCAGGATCGAACTGACGACCTCATCGTTGCGAACGATGCGCTCTCCCAGCTGAGCTATAGCCCCACTCCGAGGCGCGACTCGATTACCTGAGCCGGTGAGTTGATTGTAACAAGCTGGCGTTTCTTATGCCAACCCATCGACTTGCTTGCGTCGTTTCAGCGATTCACGCATCTCTTACTCAGCGGACGGCCTTGTGAGGCGCGTCACGCCGGGTTACTTCATGGCAGCATATAATTTGACTGTGATTCCACCGCATATTCAGAAGGTCGCCGAGGCCGACTTCCCTACCCGCTGGGGACGCTTCCGCATCTATGGTTTTGAAGGCAGCTTTGAAGAACTGCCCGCAACCGACAGTGAACTGAACGACCTTGCCCGTCACGGTGTCGTCGAGCGGCGCAAAGAGAGTGCCGTTGCCCTGGTGATGGGAGACATCCACACGCAACCACCCTTGGTACGCATTCATTCCCAATGCTTGACAGGCGATGTCTTCGGTTCGCAACGCTGCGATTGCCGCCAGCAACTCGAGCTGGCACTTCAAATGATCTCCGACGCAGGAAACGGTGTGCTGATTTACGAAGAGCAGGAAGGCCGTGGAATCGGCTTGATGGCGAAACTCCAGGCTTACGAACTGCAAGACAAAGGACTCGACACCGTCGAAGCCAATGAGCAGTTAGGACTGAAAGCCGATTATCGCCAATACTCGCTGCCGGTCGAGATCATGAAGGCTCTCGGCATTCGGCAGCTGCGCCTGCTCTCCAATAATCCTGACAAAGTAAAAGCGGTGGAAGACGCTGGCATTGAAGTTGTGGAGCGCGTGTCGGCGGAAGTAGCCGCATACCCAACGTCAGAAGCTTATCTGAAGACGAAGAAAGAAAAGATGGGCCACATCTTCGGGTAGTGAGATCCCGCTACTAGACTTATGCTTCGCCAATCGCGGCCCGGATCTCTTCCGCCTTCGCTACCGGCAAATATTGCAGCGCGGCTCTTACCAGCGCCACATAAGCTTCGCGCTGGGTTGGATCCAGCGCCTTCAGGTGCTTCTTCACCACCTCGACATCGCCGCGTACGAATGGGCCCGTAAAAGACGCTTCTGCTCCGAGCTTGAAATAATTGTCGATGGTTTGGCTGACGATGCGTTGCATGGCAGCGCGAAGCATCTTGGGTGGAACACCTGCCTGCTCGCCTACTTTTTCGCCGGTTAAGAGCGTAGTCAGGAGCAAAGGAGCCAGGAAACTCCCGAAGGCGTGGTAAAGCACTTTATTCTCTTTGGCAATTACGAACTCACTCCCCTGCAGCGCGCTCACCAGGCGACGCGCGGCTTCCACCGCTTTAGCGTCTCCTTCCAAAGCGAACACCACGCCGGTCAACGGCGTCTTGGCATCGGGAGCAAACGTCATCATCGGATGAACCGAGGCGACCGATGCGCCTTTCTCTCGAAGCGGCTTCAGTTCGTCACTGTTCAGCGCTCCGCTGGAGTGAAATACGATCTTGCCGCGCCATTCGCGCCGTTGCGCCATGCTCTTCGCGCAAACTCCGATAGCGGCGTCAGGAACGCAGAGCCAGGTGACGGTTTGTTCAAAGTCGGCAGCGTCGAACTCCTTTGCAACCGCGTCGACTTTCTCGGCAAGCGCGATGGCTTTGGCAATGCTCGAATGCCGTGCCACGATCGTGTCGACGCAGTCGTAAACGCGCTGTAACTGCGTTGCCAACGCGGTGCCAAGCCTGCCTGGGCCCACGATGCATAAATCGAGTGCGTGTTCCATCTCAGCCGGAGCATACCAGAGCCGTCCGGTTTTTCCCACCTGCCTC
>PLWX01000235.1 GCA_003151155.1 Acidobacteriaceae bacterium | reverse complement strand
TGGTTTCAGCGGCAACAATCGAGAGCGCCAGCGCCCACCAAGGGATATTCCGGTCGGCGAGAAAATAGTCCTTCAGAGTCCGTTGCGACTTGCGGAATCGAAGCCCAAAGAGCGTGATGCCCGCAAGATAAACCACGATGATCAGGAAATCAGCAGGGTTGAGCCCGGCACGCACGTGAATGGTAAGTCTCCTGCGGCAAAATACGTTGGACCATTATTCACGCTTCTCGTGATTTCGCGCCAGTGGCTTGGGCACCACCTCGGCAATTGGCGAACGGTGTGATATTTTCGGCGCGATGGCTTTCTATCTCGGAATCGATGGCGGCGGTACAAAAACAAAATTCCTGCTCGGCAACGAGCAGCAGATACTCGCGGAGGCGACCACGGCAGGCAGCAACATTCTGCGCAGCGGCGAGACCCCGGTTCGTAAAGCTCTGCTCGCAGGATTGTCGGAAGTCTGCGCGACTGCCGGCATCCAAACTTCCGACATCGGCCGCGTCGTTGCTGGGATTGCCGGCTCATCAAACCACGAGGCGCGCGCGTCTCTGCTCGCGATGTTGCGGCAACAAATTTCGGGCGACGTCGCAATCGTAGGTGACATGGTGATCGCCCACCACGCTGCACTCGCAGGAAATCCAGGCGTGCTGGTGAATTCCGGAACGGGCTCCATTGCCTACGGACGAAACCCCGTCAACCAAACCGCTCGTGCTGGTGGATGGGGATTCGCGATCTCCGATGAAGGATCGGGCCACTGGATTGGCCGCGCCGCGATTGCAGTGGCCCTGCGCCGATATGACGCGCAAAAAGAAGATGATGGATTCCTGCACCACTTGGTGGCTGCGGTGGGTGCGTCCGATCCCGAGGCGCTTGCACAGTTCGCAAATTCTACTGCGAACCCCGATTTTGCTCGCGCCTTTCCTGCGGTGCTTTCCCTTGCCGAACACGGTGATGTGACCGCAAAGGAGATTCTGAAGCGTGCAGGTGAGGAGCTCGCTGAGCTTTGCCACACCGTAATCGGGCGACTATTCAACTCTGAGGCTGAGGTCCCGGTCGCTGCTACCGGAGGCATCTTCCGCAGTTCTCGGCTCGTATTTGAGACTTTCTCCAGCGCTCTACACACGCGACACTCCGGCGCACTGGTCTCGCTCTCGGACGCTGACCCTGCGATGGGTGCCCTGATGCTTGCACGACAGCACGCGTGAACCACCATCAACTCTGCATTCTGCACAACCACCGGTGCTCCACGCAGCATCTCGAAACCTATGGCTACCCGTCGAAAACCCGCTGTGCAAGCTGAGTTGCCGCTCTTCGTGAAACCTCGCGGCCTGGAAGTTCTCGCTAGCGAAGCCAGGCATTGTAAGAATTGCGATCTTTGGAAGACTGGGACGCAAACCGTCTTTGGCGAAGGCGCTGCTCACGCGCGTCTCTTCTTCATCGGCGAGCAACCAGGCGACAAAGAAGACCTCGAAGGCCGCCCGTTTGTGGGTCCCGCTGGAAATCTGCTGAACACTGCATTCGAGCAAGCGGGCATAAACCGCAACGATGTTTACGTGACGAACGCGGTCAAGCACTTCAAATGGGAACCGAGGGGTAAACGAAGAATTCACCAGAAACCGAATGCGTCAGAAGTTGCGGCCTGCCGACCCTGGCTTGACGGAGAATTGGCCGCCGTGAAGCCCGAGATCGTGGTTTGCCTCGGTGCAACGGCAGCCCAGGCCATTCTTGGAAAAAGTTTCCGCGTCACCAAACAGCGTGGCGAATTCCTGCAGTCGCCGGAAGGTTACACGGTAGTGGCGACGGTCCACCCGTCTTCGATCTTGCGCGCCCCGGACGAAGACGCACGACACCAGGAAATGAGGCTGTTCGTCGACGATCTCCGGAAGGTTGCGGAGCGAATGAATACGAAGCGTGCGGCCTAACGATGGACTCTTCTACGCCTGTTGCGGCTGTGGCTCCCGATTGTTCTTCTTCTTGATCTCGATCGACAGGCGCTTGATCTTCTGATTCAGCGTCGACAGTGGAATGCGGAAACGCTCTGCCGCATCCGTCTGGTTCCAGCTGACTTTCTCCAGCATGTCGACAATCACCCGCCGCTCGCAATCTTCCATAATTTCGAAGAGCGAAGCATCAGGACGCGTCTCGACAAACGAGAGGCTGGACCCGCGGCCGACCACATTGTCGGGCAGCAATTCCATTGTGATCGCCGGACCATTGGCGAGTACCACGGCACGCTCAATCACGTTTTCCAGTTCGCGCACATTGCCCTGCCAACTGTAATCGAGCAGCGGACGCAAGGCTTCCGGCGTCATCCGCATCAGCGGCTTGTTATTTTCCTCGCAGAATTTCTTAATGAAGTGATCGCAGAGCAGCGGCACATCCAGGCGACGCTGGCGCAGCGGCGGCAGATCGATGGTGATCACGTTGAGACGATAGAAAAGATCCTCGCGGAACTTCCCTTCCTTCACCAGCGTGCGCAGATCGACGTTCGTGGCCGCAATGATACGCACATCGACTTGGATTTCCTGCACCCCACCCAGATGCATGAATTTGCGATCCTGCAGTACGCGCAGGATTTTCGCTTGCGTCTCCATGCTCATGGTGCCAATTTCATCGAGGAAAAGCGTGCCACCGTCCGCGACTTCGAACAAGCCCTTCTTGCTGGCGATCGCCGAGGTAAAGGCACCTTTCACGTGACCGAAAAGCGTCGACTCCAGCAAATCGGTCGGCATCGATCCGGTATTAATCGGCACGAAAGCTCGATCTTTGCGGGTCGAGTTCATGTGGATCGCTTTCGCGATCAACTCTTTTCCGGTTCCACTCTCGCCCTGCAAAAGCACCGTGGAGCGCGACGGCGCGATCTGCGTCACCAGGTCGAAAATGCGCAGCATCGGCTCGCTCTTGCCAACAATGTTCTCGAAGTTATAGCGCTGCTTAAGGGCGCGCTTGAGTTGCAGATTCTCTTCTTCGACGCGGCGGCGGCCAATCGCTCCACGCACGTCGGCTAGAAGTTTCTCGTTGTCCCAAGGCTTTTGAATGAAATTAGTGGCGCCCGCCTGCATCGCGTTCACGGCATTCTCCACCGTGCCGTAAGCGGTGATCATGATGACNNTCGTACGGATGGGCTGCCATCTTCAATAGTCCCTCGCCGCCATCGACGGCGACGTCAACTTTGTAGCCTTCCAACTCCAGCAGCGTTTCCAGCGATTCGCGGATCGCGGCTTCGTCGTCAATGATCAGAACCACACCGGCCGAACTCTGTTCATGCACGGCGCTATTCGAACGGGACACTGCAATTTCAGGCATTCACAGCCTTCCTGACAAAGGGGAATTCCATCGTGAATTGGGTACCCGTGCCGGGTTCGCTGTCTACGCGAATTTTGCCCGCATGTTCCTGGATGATGCCGTAGGTCACGGCCAATCCGAGGCCTGTGCCTCCGGAATGGCCCTGCCGCGGCGATTTCTTGGTGGTGAAGAATGGATCGTAGATGCGCCTGATGTGTTCGGGAGCAATCCCGCTTCCGGTATCGCGAACTCGAACCTCGACAGCGTGGCCATTGCTGGAAGCGACTGTGAGTGTGCCGCCCGCCGGCATAGCGTCTTTCGCATTCAGGAATAAGTTCAGGAACACTTGCTGTAATTTGCCGGTATTCCCGTAAATCTTCGGAAGCGATGGCGTGAGGTTCTGCTCCACTTTCACCTGGCTCGTCTTGAACTGGTGCTCCAGTAACGCAAGCGTGTCGGTGACCACCTTATTAATGTCGATTTCCGTGAACTCCGAGCTCCCGGTACGCGAGAAGTTCAGCAGGTTATTGACGATCTCCGAAGCACGGAAGGTCTGGGTAGTGATTTTTTCCAGGAGCGCCGAACGCCGCTCATCGCCCTGCAATTGCTTCGAGAGCATCTGCGCATACGATGAGATCACCGCGAGTGGTGTATTGACCTCGTGCGCAACACCTGCGGCCAGCAAGCCGATCGATGAAAGCTTTTCTGCCTGCGCGAGTTGCGATTCCAGCTCCACACGATCCGTCATGTCGTCAAGAATGATGATGCGGCCAATCACATTGAATTCGCGTGTGACAAGAGGCGCGATTGCGATGTTCGTGATGCGGACATCGCCCGCCGGCGTACCCAACCGGAACTTATAGAGGTTGTTGATTCCCGGCACCTGGCGCACGCGATAGAACTCTTCCAGGAACGACGCCGGGAAAACATCCGCAAGTCGTCGACCTAAGGCCTCGGCGCGCGGCAATGCATACATCACTTCCATCTGCGCGTTCCACGATTCGATCTTGTCTTCCAGATCCACCGCAAGCACCCCGACGCTCACCGATTCCACGATGTTTTCGTTGAATTCTTTCAGACGCTCGTATTCGCCGATCTTCTGCGCGAGCGACTGATACAAGCGGGCGTTCTGCAGCGCAATTCCGATGTATCCGGCCAGCGTCTCGAGCAACTCTACGTCTTCGCTGGAGAGGAAGTCTCCGTTGGTCGTCTTGCCAAGACCGATCATCGCAATGGTGCGATTCATCACCGTGCACGGCAAGTAGTAATTCAAATCGAGCCGCCGGATCGTTTCGCGAGCCGCCGGGTTTTCACGAACCGCCTGGCTGGTGTTGTCGAAGAACAGGTGCCCAGCGGCTTCCATGTCCGGACGCTCCGCGTCGAGGAAGCTGAAGTCCAATGCCTGTGTCTGCGAAATTCCGCAACTCTTACCGAGTATCCACTGGCTGTCTTCATCGTGGATCAACACCGCAATGCGATCGACCAGCAGCGTGCGCGAGATGCGATCGACGATCGCCGTCAGCATCTTGTCGAGATCGGTTTCAGAGTTCAGGTCGCGGCCAAATTCAATCAGCGTCTTTCGATAGTCGTAGCGTTTGCGATAAAAGAATTGATCGAGCTTGTCCTGGATCCAGTTCTTAAACGGATCGAACAGCAGAGCCGTCACCACGATGGCGGCCATCAACCCAGCGGGACCCGCACTCGGGAAGTTCTTGTGGAACATCTCCGAGGCCGCACCGATCGCCACGAAATAGATACCAGTGATCGTTCCGGCCGCCAGCGTGTAAGCCATGCCGCGCTTGAAGATCAGGTCCACGTCCATCAGGCGGTAACGGAAGATCGCGTAACCGAACGTGAGCGGCAGGAAGATCAGCGATAGCACCGAAACCTTCATCGCAGCGCCCGGGTCGCTGCCATTCAAAAACGGAATGACATAGAAGACCGTGAAGGGCGCAACTGCCAGGAACGTTCCACGGGTCACCCACTTCATCTGCTGACGCAGAATCGGCGAGGTCGCCTGCGCGTACGTTTGCCAGAGAACTCCCGTCGCAGCCACAAAGTAGGCGGCCAGGTACAACATCTGCGCCCGGTCCAGGTTCCAGCGCAGCAATTCGCTCGGACGAAGGAAGTCCAAGGCAGTGATATGAAAAGCGAGCATCGCCGTCGGCAACACATACACTGCCGGAACCAGCCAGCGATGGCGTTTCACCACTTCCTTGGTTTCTGGGAACGTCAGAGAAAAGTGCAGGAACAGGGCTGGCTGCAGCAACCATGCCACTACGTTTGCCCAGTAAATGATCCAGTCAAACTCGTTCAATTTCCCCGTGAAATGGAACGAATAGTGGACAAACGAGGCCAGGCAGAATAGATAAAAATGAGTAGCTTTTGGCGCGGTCCATCGTCGGAAAAGAACGTATACCCCGATGCCCAGGTAGATCAGTGCGATGAACCGCAAGCCGCCGTTGAGCGACCGATCTGCCGGTGCCAGGATCACCGGCACTTCGACCGGAACTCCACTCCGGGTCAGTGAATAAACCGCCTTCGACCAGTTCCCGGTGCGGTACATCTCGCGAACATGAATGGCCTTACGAGTGACATCGCTGCCATTCGTTGCTACCAGGATGTCGCCCTGCTTGATGCCGGCCTTTTCACCCGGGCCGTCTGGCTCCACCCGCTCAGCGCGAAGATGGCCGCCTGATTCCACCCACCAGACACCGTCCGTCGGCGTCTCGAACTCCCGTTCTTTCTGGAGGTTGATGAAGGCAAAAACAATTGCCGTAGCCGTCATCAACGCCACGAGGATGGCAATGAACCGGAATTGATTTTCCTTCAGCATTGGCCGACGAGTTCCCGCTCCCGTTTGAGACGAGACAGGATTCTTCGGGGATGCTATGTGCAAATCTGCTGCCATCTCTGTTGAGACGCCCGTCTTTGCTAAGTAGTAGCAATAGAAGGCCCTAGGCACATTATACCCGGGGTAAATCCTGAATTCAGGAATATCGTACAGAATTTCATAGGTGCTAAAAGCGCTCGGGGCGCCCATCTCCACTATTTGTAGGCTCCCATTTGGCACCACAATGATTTCCCGTAGACCATTCTTTGAAATTTCTTCGAACTTTGGGTCCTTGTGATGGGGGTCACAGCCCTGGGGTTGATGTATTTGTCACCATGCCTGTGTAGAAAACGCGACGGGTAGAGGCGAGCATGTCCTGGATCGAAAATAAGTTTGAGAAGAACTTCCTGATCACGAGTGTGGATTACGTTTTCAACTGGGCGCGGAAATCAGCGATCTGGCCCATGACCTTCGGCCTCGCCTGCTGTGCTATCGAGATGATCACCGCCTCCACCGCGAAATACGACATCGCGCGTTTCGGCAGCGAGGTTTTTCGACCGAGCCCGCGACAAAGCGACCTCATGATCGTTGCTGGTACGGTGACTCTCAAAATGGCCCCCGTCGTCCAGAGAATCTACGAACAAATGCCTGAGCCCAAGTGGGTTATGGCAATGGGCGCCTGCGCCTCCGTGGGCGGACCGTTCAATACTTATGCGACTCTGCAGGGCGTCGACAAAATCGTCCCCGTTGATGTCTATGTTGTCGGCTGCCCGCCCCGCCCCGAGAACCTGTTTTACGGCTTGTTGAAGTTGCAAGACAAGATCGACCAGATGACGATCGCCAAACGTCCCACCGAAGTTCGCCTGGACGAGACGATGCTCGATGAATTCAAGCGCAACGTACGCATCGCGCAATCGGGTTCGCCGTTGGTGATTCAGCCGGCCCCTCAAGTTGAGCTGCCAAATCCGAATACGAAGTAGGAACGATTCCTCGCGGCACCTTCCACCTTTAAGGAGTTGAAGTCCCGATCTTCCGCGGGTTGCCGTTTGACAGCGACCCCTTGCGATACCGAAAGAATCGGCGACTCTCCTGCCATAAAGTGATATAGACCAAATTGACGGATATCGCTCTAAAGCCGTATCTAAGTCGCACGCTTACTAGATATTCGTCCGTCTTATTTCGTATTTTTAGCTGTCAGGACATTTTCCTTTGTCGGATCCCGTTTCCTATCATCTAACTCAGCTCGCTTTCGGCGGGGTTCCTCTCTTCGCTTTCCGCACTGCCGCCCATCGCCTTCTCGCTGCCGCCGCAATCTTCGCCCGCGCCGCGGCACTCATCACGCGGTGGCCTCGTCGCCTTGTTCCGGCCTTCTTATTGGACAGGGCTTCCAGCCTGCGGATCGCCTGCTCAAGTCGATCGCGTTCTTGCCTGAGTTCTGAAAGAATGTCGACGATGTCCAACTTTGTCGCTCCTTCCGTCCCGAAAACCTTGTATGGATTGTAAGTCTTCGCAGCAACCATCGCTCAAAAATCAACTTACCCGGACTTCGTACGCTTCTCCGCTAACCGTTGCCGTGAACCGACTCTGCCGCGCGCAACGCCAGCCCATGTGCAACCGACGTGAATTCGTCTCCTCCGCGAATTCTATCCTTCCCGAACCGACGCGCGAAGATAAGCCGGACCGCTGGCACAAACGAGCTGCCACCCGTGAGGAAGACGCGCTCGACATCGCTCGGCTGCACACCCGATTTCCGCAGCAGCGAATCGATGCATTCCTCGATTGTCCTGAGTTCATCCACGATCCAGCTCTCGAAATCGCTACGCGCGACGGGAATCTTCAGGTCAAGCCCTCCTTCGCGGAATCGGAACTCGGCGCTCTGGCGGTCTGATAGTTCAAGCTTCACCCGCTGCACCGCTTGGTGTAACTGGTATCCCAGGTCTTCTTCCACGATCGCGATGAGAGCCTCAATCTTCTTCGGCTCAAACGAACGAGTCCGCGCGCTTTTCAAGATCTCACGCACTTCATTCGTACGCAGGAACGAAAGATAATGCCAGCGCTCCAGGTTGGCGTAGATCCACGCAGGAACGGCAGGAAGAATCTTGTCCAGCGATCGTGCTTCGGAGTTCGATCCCAACGCTGGCGAAACCAACTGGCGCACGATACGCGCATCAAAAGCGTCTCCCGCGAGGCCAACCCCGCTATTGCCGAGCAAATCTCGAGCCGTCCGGCCGCGTCGTCGCACTTCCGGCCCTACTCGTAAAAGCGAGAAATCGCTGGTACCTCCGCCGAAGTCGCCAATAAGAATCAGTTCTTCGTGATCCAGTGTCGCTTCATAAGTGTAAGCGGCCGCAACCGGTTCCAATTCAAAATCTACGTGTTCAAAACCTGCGATCGTAAACGCCTCTCGCAATCTTGCAAGCGCGAACTTTTCATCCTCATCATTCTCCGCGCCGACAAATCGCACGGGACGCCCGACCATCGCATACCGGATTGGCTTCCCGAATTGCCGTTCTGCATGCTTGCGCAAATCGCTCAACATCCTGGAGATCAGTTCGGGCAGTTTGTGATGACGCCCGAAAATACTGGTGCCCGTAAGCGAACGGCTGGAGAGGTGCGACTTCAGGGACTGGATCAGCCGTCCCTTCTCCTCCGCCTGTAAATAGTGTTCGATCGCCGCGGGACCGGTCAGCGAATGGGTTCGCTTCGCCCCGGTGCCCGATTGCAATTGCTCGAAATACACCACCGAACGAAACGACGGCGTTTCCGCCCCGCAGAACGGGAAGGAGGCGAGCTTGACTTGCGAATTTTTCGTCGCGAGCGCTACGGAGCTATTCGTGGTTCCGAAATCGATCCCCACCGCTTCCAAATGATTTCGCATGGATCCAAACTGTTGTACACCGCACCTTCCCTTTGGATGCGAGCGCGGAAAGCTTGGCCTCTATGGTTCCGGGCCGCCAATCGAGCGAGCCCTTAGACTTGGGTAAGATCACTTACGGGCTGTTATCGTATGGTCTTCAACAGACGGTATCGGTCGAGCGTAATCTCGGCACGGATGACAGCGACGGCGACGGGATAGCGGAGACGCGCAAAGGCGACCCAGGCTTCGCGGTAGCTCCGCCAAGTTTCTTCCACACTGGAAAGATGGTCAGCGGTGACGGCGCCCTGATCGATCTCTTCCTGTGGTTGCGATCGTAAGTGCTGAAGCATTTTCTCGTATTCGCGATGCAGCAAGACATCGGCCATCGTGATTTGATTGTCAGAGAGCGCGGGCCATTTCTTGCGCTCGAAGTGAACTACCTCCGTGTGAAAGAGATTTTTGAGGATGCCCTGTGAGCCGATGGTTCGTATACCGCGGAGGGTACCGCCTTGATCCACCTCGGAGGCATGTGCCTCGATGTATGCGTTCTGAGCGGCAAGGAGCTTTTCGAAAGTTGCCTGTTGCTCCGGAGTCATGAAGGATTTCAGTGAGTTGAAGTAACGGCTTCTGCGGTCGTCCGCAATTTCGGATGCGTAACCACTGCAAAAGTTCATCGTTAACGTCGACGCGGCATAGTCGCAGAACTCGAAGGGATTACGAACGCGGGGCGAACCGCTAAGTTTCGCAATCTCCGGCAGCGCAAGCGTTCCCATACCTTCCTCAGACTCGCACGCGAAGCGCACAGCTAGCGGGATGTCTCGCTTGACTCCCGCACCATTGAAATAGATATCGGCGAGGATGAGCGAGCCGCCGACAATCCATGCACTTGGTTCTTTCTGGTTTTGTCCGAGGTCTGCCTTCTGCGCAAGTCGCTCCTGCCATGCACATGCACGGGCTTCGGCGTAATTCACCGGGCGCCCAATGCCACGATAGGATCGGAAAGAACCACAAGCCGGGGGTGTCTTGGGGACAGGAGCTTTCTCTGCTTCTTCCGGTAGCGGAATGGATGCGTATGCGGAGCAGTCCGCGGCACGTTCAGCGGATGTAGTCTGGCCGACAGCCGCGGTCGCAAGCGCGCAGTTTCCAACAAGAATGGCTGCCGTAAGGCCAACGAACTGCGCGACAAGATAGCGCTTGCGGAACATTTAGAGAAGTACCTTGCGGTCGCTTTGTCTGCTACAGAACGACTGCATCCAAGGATGCCTGTTCTTAATTAGTTGTGGTGCCGGGAGGGGGACTTGAACCCCCACAACCATTTCTGGTCTGCGGATTTTAAGTCCTCCCGCCTTTTGATTGCAACGCGCTACCTATTTAGAATCATAGTCTTACGGTGTATCGGAGTAGATGCTTTTGTGCAAAACATGGGCTCCAATCGATTCCAACCGACTCCGACCAAAGCCAACGGGCACAACTTTGGGCACAGCAAGGAACCGGGGATTGGCATAGATCACAATAGATCTTCGTCCGGGAAGGCAGGATTAGCCACCTTCCCGAAATTCGGTTGGAGCTTCGACACCGACAACGCAGTGGCCGGAGTTCTGGAAAGCGTTTGACCTTCGCCGAAGTTACTGGCAAGGTCGGAGAAACGGGTTTCTAGGCCTTGGCGGAGAAAACGTGGGCCAAAGAGGTCAGCCTAATGTTTCGCTATTTGTTCGCGGTACCATAGAAAGGTTGCAACTTTCCAGCGATCAGTGCATCATAGTAAGCGTAATCTACTTGTCCGGTGTGATTCCGGACCTTCCCCTGGCACCAGGGATCAAGAGGGCAATAGAACCATCCTCAGTAGGATGGTTTTATTTTTGCTCTGGCCAAATTTCCGGCAGCCCGCAATATTTGTGCAGCCGAGACGGCTTCTCGAAAAATGAACTGACGACTATTCTCCTGCCCGGGTATTCCGCAATAGTGAAAACGAGTTTGATGTCAGTTCCGGCTTTATCGTATCTCCGAAAATAGACCTCTTCACCCTCTACCTTTTCGCCACAGTTAGGATGGATACCGTCTGGATTCTTGATCACATCTGTAATCCAGAATAGCGTCTCCATGCGAACGGGCTCCTCTGAGCGGTGAAGCCCTTCGAGAAAAGCGCCACTATTGAGTTGCGCAATCGCCGTGTGGGGAATAGCCCGCTTCCACTCGACTTGATCATCGGGACGAAACTGAAGCTTGATGAGTTTCGGAAAGTTTCTCTCCAAGAGTGTGACGGAAATCCCTCGCGGGTCGGTTGCCTCTTGATCCGCGCATTCGGATTTGTAACGGGCAAAAGCTTCGGTAATGCTGCCTCCGAAATACTCCGGTAGCTTACATCCAGCAATCGGGCACTTAACCTTTGCGGGAACTTCCACCCGCTCAACAGGTTGGTGCTGATTTGCTATGGCTCGAAGTTGCGACTTCCAGTCGCGGGGAATATCCATCCAGCACCGAGGTAGAGAGTAGAAGAACCAGTCTACTTCGGCGGGAGAGATTTGTTAACAATCTTCTTTCGCGGTTCTCGCGTCTTCCTTTCCTCTTCCAGCTTCTCTTTGATCTCGCTATGTGGGGCGCAGTGCGTTAGACCGACATTTAAATCGCGGAGCGCCGATCCCTAAATTGCGCTTATGCGGCTGACTTTTTTCTGCCGTTCTGCACTTCAAAACGATTGGCGCCTTCGTCTTCGGAAAGAATACACGCGGCGTCCGCCAGTATGGCAACGTCCTTTTGCAGTTTTGCAATCCTTGCCCGGAACGCCTCGACCCGACATTCCTTCTCTAGAATTTTCTCCAATATGGTCATCGGAACCTCGTTAGGGTAAGTGTGGCTAGCCCTTGGTGTATAGAACCGCGAATCTGACGTCCAGCGGAATTTTTCCCTTATGCCGCCCTCGGCGATGATAGCAACCGTTCGCAAGTACAAAATCCGAGTCGAAACGAATAAGCCCTGCGCAACCGCGTGAGGCTTTTTTCCTGCCGGTCAAAAACCCGGACCCGCTTCCGGATTCAGTTTCAAGTCTATGCCGCACGCCTGACATCCTCGTCATGCTTCGCGTGCAAGTGTATCCGACACACGAGTTCTAACAACTTTTCCGTGACGGGAGTAGTTGATCCTTGTCCGAAGTCCAGCCCACAAACCGAACACTGCCCGGTAACCAGCTGGCCTTTCGCGTCATGAGCAAGAATCAGACTAGGCTCTCGTATCTTCATTCATTATTTGATGCGCTGGTGGGACATCTCGAGGCACTTCGTGCTGATTCTTTCCGCGGGATGGGCGCGACAGTGTGTCTCGATTGTCTAAGCTGTCTCTGCTTCCGTTCTGCTTTTCAGTCTTTTCGTGCCATGAGCACTCCAGCAAGAAACCGGACCCGTTTCCGCTAGGCTGAGCGGCGGCTACGCACAAGCTCATAGCAGAGCAGATATTTAGGCTCAGACGGCTCGACGACCGCGATTCTCTTAGCGCTGCGAAGTTCCTGGAGCTGACTTCCAGTCACCGCTCTGAAGGCTTTACCCTCGCGTATAAGGGCGTGCGGCCCAAATCTATCCAATGCACGGATGCGAGTAACAAGTCTTGCTCCATTCGTCATGTCTCGATAAATACGTTTCGCATCTTCGCTTAAAGTCGGCTTGGCCTTTGGCATCAAAACAACTCCTCGCTGGTGAGCTTTGGTCTAGCTTGCCTTGTCCCGCTGAACGAATTGATGGAGACTTACATCGGTTGGTCCTGCTTTACGCCGCAGTCCAGATGTCGTGCTGATATCGCATTCGTATCGTGCCGTGGCCGGGAATGACAATCTCGTACTCACCGTCCGCGACACCTGGGCCACTCACAACATCGTAATGACCGTAATGCGTGGGAAAGTCATCCCGCGTGAACTTGTTGACAGTCACTCCCACCGACTGCCGTAGCCCATTCACTCTGAGGAATCCGACTAGCTGTACGACTTCCTTCTTCGCGTGCGCCATCGCTCCCCCTGCCATCCAGTTTACGCCGTTCCCACAATAAGAAACCGGACCCGCTTCCGGGTCCGGTTGTGTGCCACGCCGTGCCGTCCTCGGCGGTGAGGGATGTCGCCGGGGCAGCCGTGCCAGAACTTTTTACGCTTCTACGCTGCGGCATCCAGAGCGGAAAGGCGGATCGCGTCTTCGCCGGGTTCTAGATACCACGCGTCTTCTGCTTGCGCCCGTGCCATCGTCATTAAATCCTCGCGGCACGCGTCAAGAATGCATTCGCGAGCAAACCGCGGTTGTCTGCAACTTGTTTTGGTGCTAGCGAGGGCCGCGTCAATGCGTGCTTGCAAGTCATCATTCTCGATGGCCCCGTCGACATCGAATCGTAGAATGCCCTCCAGAATGCCTTGCAGAATCGACGTCAGTTCGTGAGCAAGCGCAAGCGATTGTTGCGATGGTGTTAGCTGATTGAACCGTTTCATTTTGTTATCCCCCCCGTCAGCGCAACCAGCGCGTGATACTTGTGGACGGCATACATCAAGACCAGGGCGAAGGCCGCCCAAAAAGGTAGAGCGAAGAGGGCATCCCACAGCACGCTCCGCCAGAACCGCGATTTCACAATCGGCGTATGCATGGCTATCGCTTCCGAGAGTTGCGCAGGGCGTCGTTAGCGCGCTGAAGGTCGCTAAGCAAACGATTGAATCGAGCACCCTTGGGGGGATTGTCTGCGCCTAAACAGCAATATGTGAGGAAGGCCTCGATAGCTTTACGGAGGTTTTCTTCGAGGGTGGGGATGTTGCTAAGATAGTCTTCAGCCATGGGTTGCCGCCTCCCGTGCGGCAGTTCGTGGTTAGCGTCGCTCAGGTGTTCAAGCACCTGGGCGGCGTGTTTTAGTGTTCTTTCCGGTCAATATGCAGACCGAACCTCGTTTCGATGCACGAACACTCATAGGAATAGGTGTATGGGCGGCCTGTCTTTCCTCTGTTGCATCGCGATACGTCCTAACGGCGTAAGCTTGAAACATGGATCCGTTACGATATCCATGCCCAGAATGCGGTGCGCTTACAGGCGAGCCCTGCAAAGCCCCACCTGCAGTGCCGAAAACCGGATTCCATCCCAAGCGGTGGGAGCGAAAGAAAACCCGCCAATGAATATCAATCTTGGCTGGCTAGAGAACTGGTACGCGTTGGGAGGGGTACGTCTGCTACAAGTCTGATACCAAGCGCTCCCTTGGCGGGAGCACCGCGGCGCGTATCGATCAGCGAGATGTCTTCACGGCCTTAAGAGTTCCCTTCGCGATCTTGCCTTCCAGCGCGCTGACCCACTTCAGGAACCCAGGCTCCTCGAGAAAGTGATCGTCCCACATGTGGCAAACCACGTCCAGCACCCTCAGGCTCTCGGGAGGGAGTCCGTGTTTGCAGTTGGCGATTGGTCCCCGCCAGAGTAGCTTCAGCCATGGCCAGCGCGCGGTTAGTTCGTGTAGTGGGGTTGGAGGGTAATCGATGGAGACTTGTTTGCTTTCGAGGGCTTGGGCAAACGATTGCGAGTGATTTGGCACGGCCCTCCTCGGGCGCTCAGTTTGGGTGGCAGCATCTGTTCTCATTTTAAGTCTCCTTTGAAAGTTGCTTTTGGTTTTCAGTTGTTCATTCATGTTGAGAAATGAAATCTCTGCGTAACGGCAGGATCCGCTTAAGACAGACTCGGCTTTTCATGCACTTGCGAGCACAGATTCCGGCACCATTCCGTAACGCTGATAAGTGCGCAATGCGGTTGCGCCAGTTACTCCCAGCTTCTCTCCTACGGTCCGCCAGGATGCACCTGTGCCCCGTAGCGCGGCGATCTGTTCCACGGTGATGCCGGAAGATGGACGGCCTAGGCGCTTGCCTCTTGCGCGGGCACTGCTCATGCCAGCGCGAACGCGCTCGACAATCAGCGAACGCTCGAACTCAGCAA
>PLWX01000140.1 GCA_003151155.1 Acidobacteriaceae bacterium | reverse complement strand
GCTCCAGCGCCGCAGTGTGTCTGAATTGCCTACGCTATCGCCTCAAACCTCTCACCTAACCAAGAATCCCCACTGCACAGAATCGCGGAGGTAGCCGCGGAAGGCCGTGGTGCGAGTTTCTGCACCATTTTTCAGCAGCCTGCTAGAGACGATCCGAACAAAACCGAACTCGCAGCTCTCGGGAACCCCGAAAGAAGTAGTCGAAAAGTTGAGGGATCAATGCTCCTGCTCTAAGAAAGCAGTAATTAAGACTCTATCGAGGCTTCGGCTCGACGGAACCGTGCCCAAATTTGAAGACATCACCGGCAACGTGGCGTTCGCGATAGGTGATCTTGAAGAGTTCAAGCTGCGTTCTCTTCCCGAACTGACGAGTGCTGCGATCGTCCTTATAAACGCCATCATCCAGGCCTCTGCGTTAACCTGTCACGCTCCGATCCGAAGCCATATCGTATTGGCCACCGATCCAGAAGAGGCGCAAACAAAAGAGGTCATTTTTAAGAAAAGACTAACCGCCGCTGATGTTCTCAGCATCATCCGAGCAGTTTTGAACGATCCGAGTACCTTAACGACTGTGCTCCCGCTTGATGTTTCGAAGCTCCCACTGGGCCACCACCTTTTGGAACGGAAAATGGCTGCTGGCGGGATCTCGTTTCAAAGCATTGATGTCGCAAAGGATCATCAGCGATCTGCAGAATACATCCTTCAGTCATGGTTCCATAAATACGGACCAGAATCCGCCCGTAAACGATACGAACAGCTTGATGTCATCGTGCGGACCGAGTGCGCAGAAGCATTCGACAACCACGTTACTGCAGAGAAGTTTTTTGGGCCCGCGATGCTTTCTGAAGTTCGCCAACGACTCAGAGACTTGGCCACTTCTGGGTCGCCAGATACTTACAACGTCCGATATGAGCATTTGTTGGGGTTCGCCAGCCTTGCCACTCAGGAGTGCAAAGTGTGGTGGAGTGAGCCTTTCAGCGTGGAAGAGTCCTAATGTCGATATTTTCGGTCGTATCCGAGGTAGAAACTAGCGATTCCTTCCACCTGAGCAGACTGCTTTTGCTCTTGAACGCATTCGCTGGGCCCCAACGCGATCAGGCAATCGAGGGCATCACCAAACTCGCGAAACTCGATTTCTTTCTTCGTTATCCTTCTTACCTTGAAAAGGGGCTCTCTGCGCGTCATGCAAATCCCGATGCCGCTGGGGTACGAGAATTTGAGCGCGACAGCGTCGAGTCGCGCATGGTGAGATTTAAGTATGGCCCATGGGATTTTCGTTACCGACGTTTCCTCAACATTTTAGTCGGTAAGGGTCTGGCGCATGTATATCTTCGGGGCAGAACTGTGCACGTTGGAATTACGGAAAGTGGCAGGGCAGTTGCCAACCGACTGGCGGAGCACGCTGAATTTGCGGATCTCAAGCACAGGTCAAAACTTCTAAAAACCCATTTCGATTTGTCCGCTTCCACGCTCGTGAAGTTTGTATACGATACATTCCCGGAAATCGGAACAATGCGGCTCGGTAGCCCAATTCAACAATGAACTTCCGCTTCACAAACCTGGTTCTGCAGTTTGGCAGCTCTAAGGAGGTCATTGATCTTAGCGCCCAAATCACATTCTTCCATGGAAAGATATCGTCCGGGAAAACTTCCGTCGCGAAGCTGATCGATGCATGCCTAGGTGGTAGCCTTCCGCAAACCACGGCGATCAAGCAGGAGTTTGTGTCAGCTCAGCTTTCGGCGCATATCGGAGATTTCGATGTACTCTTCGAGCGGCCCGCAGGTTCGAACCAAGTTCAAGTAAGTTGGATAGATGCTGAGAACAGGGGAGCAGCCGTTCTTGCACCGATCGACAATAGTCCGACCCCGATCTGGGGGGACTTCGTATTCGGGCTAAGTGATCTGATTTTTTTCTTAGGCGGTATCGATCCGATGAGGGTGCGGCGCAACAAGACCGACCCCGACGCGCCGCTAATACCACTCAGCTTTCGGGACGTGATGTGGTATTGCTACCTCGACCAGGATGAGCTCGATTCAACGTTCTATCACCTTGAGGGTGACGATCCGAGGATGCCTAAAAGCCGCGATGTTATGCGTTTTGTCCTCGGATACTACACTGAAAGGCTCAATAAGTTAGATCAACAGCTTGCTCGTGAAATGGATGCGTTCAAGAGCAAGACTGAAGCCGCCGCCCAAATGCGCCACTTCTTCGCGGAACTTGGGTACCAGTCAGAAATGGAGATTCAAGCCGAGATCGACGGTGTTGATCGCGAACGTTCTGAGACGGCCACTCAATTGGAATTACTGAGAGAGAAGTACTCCGAGAGCACACACTTCAGCGATCGACTGCGGTCGCAACTTCGATCGTTGGGAGAGAGCCTGAATAAAGAGCAAGATGCACTTAACGATCTGCATCAGAAGTGCTCGGAGGAAAAGGCGCTTCGCTCCGAAATTCTCGCGACGAAATTCAAGGTCAACCGCCTCGAATCGGCTTCGGCCTTGCTATCTGACGTTGCGTTTGAATCCTGTCCCCAGTGCGGCACCAACACCGCAACGCTCAATAGAGGAGAGGATCAGTGCGGTTTATGCGGTGCTGTTTCTGACCCAACTAGCAACCCGAATGCGTTTCGTGCCACGACGGCGCAGCAAGACTTGAACGCGAGGCTGATCGATATCGAAGCCTCTATCTCACAACGGGAAAAAGCAATCAAGAAGCAAGTCAAAAGGGTCGAATCTCTAGCGGAAGAAAAAGCGTTACTTGACCGGGATCTGAGCCTGGAACTCCATACATACGATTCGGCTTTTGTATCGGAAACTCGCAGTTTGGAGCGAGCGTTAGCGAGTCTCGACCAACGCCTGGTTGGATTGCGCCGCGATGCGAGAATCCCGCTTGCCTTGCGCCGGTACGAGGACGAAGCGAGTACACACCAAGCGGAAGTGAACAGACTCCGGCAAGAAATCGTTTACGAGAGAAACAAACTAGGATCTAAGGAAAGCATCGTTGAGGACCTCGAAACTTATTTCTTCGAAGCGCTGTTCACAGTCGGGTTTCCAGGGCTCACTCGGCGCGATCGGATATCCATCAGCCGAAGGTCTTGGATGCCATACATTTTACCGGAAAGTGACGAATCCCTCGCATATACATTTGCGGGAGCGGGCAGCGGCGGGAAGAAGACCCTTTTCAATGTTTGCTACGCACTCGCAGTGCATCGTCTCGCTTCAGAAAAGGGGTTGCCTCTACCAAGATTTCTCATTATTGACTCACCAATGAAGAATATCGGGACCGAGGTAAACAAGGACATCTTCTTAGCTCTATACGCCTACCTGTATGACCAAGCAGTCGATTCCCTCAAGGAAACGCAATTTGTCATTCTCGACAGCGAGATGGCGGAACCCGCGGTAGAAGTGGATTTTAGGGATCGCTTGATGGTTCTGGACGATCCCGAACACCCACCGCTTATCCCATACTACAAAGGACATTAAAACGCGGGAAAAGCCGGGGACGGTGGGACATTTCCTACTTTCTCGCCTGGATCTCCCCCATAATCAGCCGCGCCAGTGTCACTGAGTCCGCGATCGCGGCCAGGAAATTCGGGCTGTCAGCGACAGGCCGCTTTTCAAGCGAATACACGCCGCGATCAGCAGCGCAGCGTTCTGCTTCTGGTCATCCATGAAGACAGGTGAACCGAGCGAAAAGCGAAATTCAAGGATTGCGCGGTGTCCGTACTAAGGACGCAATGAAATGCGGCGCATCGTCTCTCCACTCGTTTACGATGGACGCACCTCCCGGCAACCACCGAACCAATAGGTTGAAACATGGAACGAATTGGCTGCCAACATCGTGAAAGTGATCATTGCGGACGCCCGGTACGTAGGCGTGTGCGTCTCGATTTCGTATGTCAGTGGCCAAGTGCTTGTAGGCCTCGATGACGGCACGTTGTTGACTTTCCGTCGCATTGGCAGCTGCGGCTAAGCGTCTCAGCGCAGCATCCTTTTTATTGTAGAGATCTCCGAGGGTACCGAAAGTCATCTGAAGTCCTTTGGGTTTGCGGATTTCTACATTGCGGAGGAGGCACACACCCTTTGCCAAGTATTCCGCACCTGCGGAGAAGTTGATCCAGCAGATGAGCCGTCCAAATACAGGATCGATATTCGTTTGCCAATCGGCCTCAAACGAATCCCGAGGCACCGCTGTAAACTCGCTCAAAGCAGCATCCCATAGCACCAACCGCGAAAATTCCAGAAGACTCATGGCAGCTATGATCTGAAGCTTCCCGTCGATGTGCTGGTCGCGAATCATCCCATTTTGTACTCTTAAGCGCTGTAGAACCGTTCGTTTCTCGCAGGGCGTTCTATGCTGCCGCGCCCAACACATGAGCGTCAGACCGCCGCCCGCTGAGTCACTTCCCGCAGGATCGAAACGAGCTTATCCACCTGGGCGGCACTAAACAACCCATCCACGCCCCTACTGCTGTAATCGATGAGAGGATGTCCCGGCCATAGTTGAA